>DATDMO010000349.1:0-3929 GCA_036518755.1 Candidatus Acidiferrales bacterium
GTGGAAGAGGGCACGGCGCCCGAAGTCGTCGATAAAACCATGATGGACTGGGGCATGGCCATGGGCCCGCTCGCGGTGGGAGACTTGGGCGGACTCGATATCGCCTATCACATTCGCAAACAGTACCGTCACCTCGAAAAACCCGGATCGCGCCGGCCATTCCTGGAAGATCGTCTGGTGGAAATGGGGCGGCTGGGCCAAAAGTCCGGCTCGGGTTGGTACAAGTATGACGCCGAGCGGCGCGCCACGCCCGATCCCGAAGTTGCGATTCTGGTGAATAAGTGGCGGGAGGAATCCAACATTGCCCAGCGGCAGATTCCTATTCAAGAGATCGTCGAGCGGGAGATTTATTCCCTGGTGAACGAAGGCGCTCTGATTTTAGAGGAGGGCTACGCGCTGCGCGCCGGGGATATCGATACGATTTACGTGAATGGTTACGGCTTTCCGGGGTTCCGCGGCGGTCCTATGTGGTATGCGGATTCCGTGGGGCTGAAGAAAGTCTACGAGGACATCCGCGATTTGCATCGGAAACACGGGATGCTGTGGGAGCCGGCTCCGCTGCTGAAAGAGTTGGCCGAATCGGGAAAAACCTTCGCGGACTTTCAACGCAAAGCCGCCCCGGCTGGGATGTGAATGTAGCGCCATCCCTTCAGGGTGGCATCTTGACTCGCGCCGAACGGAAACCCTGTGTGGTGTCACATTTCCTCTCGAATCTCAACGGGGGTAAGAATTCAGAGCGAAAGGGGCCGGCACCGATTAACATGGATTTCTAGGTCGAAGTTACCGTGATGGGCGGGTGGCCCAGGTGTTGCACCTGACTTGAATTTGCGGGTGCCCCATCGTCGCCGGTTTTGCGAGGGTGGGGCTTTTCGCTTTTGACGGCCTCATCTAAGCGACCGGATCGATTCGAATCGTCTTCGATTCTCCTCCCGCATAGAATTCAGCGCTGCTCCAAGTCCAGTCACGCGAACGCAGGACCAGCCCTCGCTTCACGGGATTCATGTGCATGTAGCCAAGCTTTTCGATCTTTTTCTTCCGGCTCCAGACATTGAAATCGTAGAAACGTCGCTGCCAAAATTGCGGAAGCGAGGTTGTCCCGGGAAAACCCAGCGCAAGCTGGGACGGGTCCGAGCGTTGCCGCCTCCGATGCCGCAGGCGCGCTGAGACGCGCTGCTTCAACGCGTACAACACCGCCGACGGATTTTCCCTTTCCGGCTCGCCGATGAGCAGGTGAACATGTTCCGGCATCACGACGAAGCCTACCAGCGCGAATCCGAACTGGTCCCTCACCTCGCTGAGAATTAGCACGAACACATTGCGAGCGTGCGCTGAACCCAGAAGCGGCAGCCGACGATAACAACTGAACGTAATGAAGTGGAGATGGCCGAATCCATAGATGCGCTTGAGACCCTGCGGCATAGCCAACAGCCCCACCCTCGCAAAAACCGCGACGATGGGGCACCCTCAAAACCGATAGGTGAAACGTGAGGCGCGACGAATGGTACCACCAGTAGATGCTACGGGAGGCGAAAAAGCCCCAGAAAGCCAACCCCCTTAACCCTTCGCAACGGGCCCGGAGAGTGTCGCACCCGGCTTCTCTCATCCCTCGTGAAAAACCCTCCAACTGCAAAGTCCACACCACAACCGCTTGCACGCCCCGCCGCAACCTGTCAGCCTAATTATGATGTTGAACGAATCCGCCCTCTTGACGGGGGCGAGAAGTATTGCTCTTTGACAATTGAATATCCTAGAGGTTCGAGGGCGGAGGTTCGAAGTTAGAAAGCCAACCCCCAGCACCATTCGCAGATGACGCGAAGAGTTCATCACCCGCCTGCGAACATCGAAGAGAGATTCCTCGACGAATCTCCCAGGCTCGACTAACCGTCGACCTGGGAGCCCTTCCTGGTGCCCGGCGCTTCGCGCAAAAGCAAAGCCGCGGGACACTCCACTCGGAATGACGGCGCGGGAGGTTGGAGACGGGCAAGTCAAGATGCCGCGCTGCCCTTCCTTCGTCAGGGTGAAAAGGACGCGACGCTACGCCTAAGCCTTGTTGCCTCGCATATCGCGGCTCTAATCGACAGTACGAGCCGAATAGAACATGACGCAACCTATTGAAAACAAACGATGGCGGTACACTCTAATCGACACTCCCGCCGGACGCGGGCAAAGCGAAGAGAGGTTCTTCGACTGCGTGCACCGGCGTGTTCGCTAGCAGCGCGAACACGGAAATGCAAAACCGGCGCACTCCGCTCAGAATGACGGCGCCCGCAGATGCCACCCTGAAGGGATGGCGCTACGTTCTGGAGGCTCGGGGTTAGTCCCGGTGTCCGCGGATGATCCAATATGGTCGTTGGTGAGAAGGGATGAAACGCTTAGCATCCCGGCCTGCGAGGAGGATTGCGAATGAGCGACACGCCGGCATATCCGTATGAGACTCGTTTGAATGTCTATTACAAGCCATTGGAAATCGTCGAGGAGAAGCAGCTTGCGGACGATTGCAAATTCCAATGGTACAACCAGACGCTTTGTCAGGTGAATGGATCTGTCGTCCGGCTCGGCGTGTTTCAAGGCGAATACCACTGGCACAAACACGAGGGCGATGATGAGTTTTTCTACGTGATTGAGGGGCAACTGCTGATTGATTTGGAAGGGCGAACGGTGGCGCTCCAACCGCGACAGGGTTTTGTCGTTCCCAAGGCCGTGCTGCATCGTACACGCGCTCTTCAGCGCACCGTCGTGCTGATGGTCGAAAACGCTGGGATTATTCCCACTGGCAACTAACCGTGCCCTTCTGCTAGTTCTTCCGACGCGGCGTTACCTTCAAATCTTTATGAAAGATTCCGGTGACTTGGCGAGGCGGCTTGCCGTCGCGAGCAAGACGCCCCGCCAGAAGCCTTTGAGCCTGCTGCTCTTACAACCCCCGGTCTACGGGATGAACCTTATGGACTTATCCCGGCTGGCGCTCCCACACTGGTTTCAACAGCCTGACGAGGCGCGACCATGCCAACAAAAACCAAGTTTTCAAACTTCACGGACGAACGCGGAAGATTCGATCGTTGCGGCGGTTTTGCGCGCGCTTTTATCGCAGCGATGCTTTTGTTGCTGCCCGTGATCTGGGCTACACGATCCGCTGCGCAGGATCAGGATGACCCTCCCGACCGAGTGGCGCGGCTCGCCTACCTCACGGGATCGGTGTCCTTTCAACCTGGCGGCGAAGGCGATTGGGTCGACGCGGTTGAAAATCGCCCTATGACGATCGGCGACAAGCTCTGGGCGGATCGCGACTCGCGCGCGGAACTGCAACTTGGAAAGGCGGCGATCCGCCTCTCCGAAAACACAGGAATCTCGTTTCTGAACCTCGACGATCGCACGGTGCAGGTGCAGCTGAGTTCCGGCGACATCGATCTTCGCGTGCGACGCATGGACCGTGACGACATTTTCGAGGTCGATACGCCCAATCTGGCGTTTACGGTGGACCAGCCGGGCAGCTACCGCATCTTCGCGAGCGAAGACGGCACGACAACCGTCATCAGCCTTCGCAACGGCGAAGGCGAAGCGACCGGCAACGGCCAGACGTATACCTTGCACGAAGGGCAGCGCGCCACATTTGGCGGAACCGATACGCTAAACGCCGACGTGGAGCAGATCGGCGAACCCGACTCATTCGATTCATGGGTCCAGGTGCGCGACCGGCGTTGGGATGATTCCCGCTCCGCGCAATATTGCTCGCGCGACTTGGTGGGTTATAGCGACCTCGACGACTACGGCGACTGGGCCGACGACCCGGGCTATGGCCACGTCTGGTTTCCCACGCACGTGGAAGCCGGCTGGGCGCCCTACCGCTCCGGCCATTGGGTGTGGATCGATCCGTGGGGCTATACCTGGGTTGACGACGAGCCCTGGGGCTACGCGCCATTTCATTATGGGCG
>DATDMO010000350.1:0-3682 GCA_036518755.1 Candidatus Acidiferrales bacterium
CAAACGCGTCCCGCATCCGCGTTGAGCAGGCCGGCGGCGATCTTCATCAGCAGGGTTTTTCCGGAGCCGCTTTCGCCAAGCAGAATCTTCGTTTCGCCCGGCCAAACCTCGAAAGAGATGCCGCTGAGCACCTCTCGTTCATCGAAGCCAATGTGGATGTCATCGAACGCAATAAGAGGTTCGCCCGGCACCATCGTACTGACGTCGCTTACCGGCGCGGGGCGCGGTGGGAGCTGCATAAGCAATTATAGATGGAAAGCGGAACGGTCCGCAGCCCGGTTTTCCGTACGAGGCATGGGGTCGCGGCTGGAAATTAGGCTGCTCGGACTTAGGGGTGGAATGCGTAGAGCAAGATACGGGATAGAAATGCATCCAGAACAATAACAAGCACGGAAGAAAGCACGACGGCCGAGGTGGTTGCACGCCCCACGCCTTGCGTCCCGCCCTTTACGCGCAATCCCTGGTGGCATCCAATCGTCGCGATCACGAAGGCGAATATCAGCGGTTTCACCATGCCCTGAACGATGTCTCCTGGGTCCAAGGCGTCAATCGCTCGCGTCCAGAACTGAACCGCGCCAAGTTGAAGCGTGAAATGTGCGATCACGAATCCGCCAATCAGTCCGACGAAATCCGCCACAGCAACAAGGAGCGGCAGCACGAATATCGTTGCGACAACGCGCGGCGTCACTAATTTGCGGATCGGGTCCGTGCCCAGCGCGCGCATCGCGTCCACTTGTTCGGTGACGATCATGGAGCCGAGCTCGGACGCCATTCCGGACGCATTGCGACCTGCGATGACGATCGCCGTGATCGTTGGCCCGAGTTCTCTCACCAGGGCGAGCGACACGGCGTCGCCTGTTAGCGCTGTTCCCCCAAAACGCTCAAATTGCGCCGCAGTTTGCAACAACAATACGGCCCCAATGAAAAAGCCTATGATAAGCACGATGGGAAGCGAACCGATGCCGATGAAATCCATCTGCTCGAGCACGTCTGCCCAGTAGTAGGGAGGGGTGAAAATGTTGGCTATGGAGGCCATCGCCAGCAGGGAATAGTCCTGTAGGGAAAAAAGCTGGCGCTTAACTGCATCCCCTATCACCGCCAGGGGGGATAGCGTTTCGCCTGTTTGGGCCATCGTGTACGAGGCGGCTCCGGATGCAGCCGAATCTAGGGAAGCCTAACGTCCGCTGCAGATGCCGTCAAGCAAACATCCGGGCAATCAGGCAGGCAGCGGGGCGGTTTGCGCAGGTGCTGCGCTGCCCACGGCCTTTACGCCTAGGTGAGCGTCCGGTAGAATCCTTCGTCTGTCTCGAAAGGCAAGCGATAGAACATGTTGCGATTCGTAACTGCCGGGGAGTCTCACGGGCAGGCTCTGGTGGCCTGGATTTCGGGGCTGCCTGCGGGTGTGCCGGTGGACATTGAGTTCATTAGCCGGGAGCTCCACCGTCGGCAACTGGGATTTGGGCGCGGAGGCAGGCAACGAATCGAAAAAGATCAAGCGGACATTTTCGCAGGGGTGCGGCACGGCAAGACGATCGGCGCGCCCGTTGCTTTGAGGATTGAAAACCGCGACTGGAAAAATTGGGAAAAAGCATTGCCCGTGGAGGATAGCGACGGCGCCGATGACTTGCAGCGCCGCTTGACGGCTCCCCGGCCCGGCCATGCGGATTTGGCGGGCGCGCAAAAATTCAACTTTCATGACGCGCGGTATGTTCTCGAACGCGCGTCCGCGCGTGAAACGGCCGCGAGAGTGGCGGCCGGATCGCTCGCTAAACTGCTACTGCGCGAGTTCGACATCACCGTTTTGAGCCACACGATCGGCGTGGGCCATGCGCGACTAGAACGGTCGGCTTCCTGGGACGAAATCGTTGCGATCTGTGAGAATCTCGAATCGCCGCTCCGGTGCGTTGATTCCGAGGCGGAAGCGAAAATGAAGGCTGAAGTCGACCACGTCCTGCGCGCCGGCGATTCGGTGGGCGGAGTTTTTGAGGTGGTGGCGCGGGGTGTTCCGCCGGGCCTCGGAAGCCATGCCCAATGGGACGAAAAGCTCGATGGTCAACTGGCGCGCGCAGTCATGTCCATCCAAGCGGTGAAGGCGGTCGAAATCGGGACCGGCGTCGCGAACGCAGGAAGCTATGGCTCCGAGGTGCAAGACGAAATTGCCTATGACGCTGAGCGAAAACGCTTCGGTCGCTCGTCAAATCGAGCGGGCGGACTGGAAGGTGGAATTACGAACGGGCAAGATGTGGTGGTGCGCGGGTATCTCAAGCCGATTTCGACACTGCGCCGCGCACTTTTGACGGCCGACATGAAAACGAAGGAAGCGGTGAAGGCGGCTTACGAGCGGTCGGACGTTTGCGTGGTGCCAGCCGGCGGGGTTGCGGGTGAAGCGATGGTGGCGCTGACGCTTGCCGGCGCGCTGATCGAGAAATTCGGCGGAGACTCCCTCGAGGAAATGCGCCGGAATTTCGATGGCTATCAGCGGCAATTGGATAACTTTTAGATTTTAGAGGGGAACGGAAAAAGGCACGATGATTCATCCCATTGTGAAGTATGGCGACCCGATACTCGAAATGCCCTCGAAGCCCGTGGAAACGTTCGATGAGGAGTTGCAGACTCTGGTGGCGGATATGTTTGAGTCCATGTACGCGGCAAATGGCGTGGGACTAGCGGCTCCGCAAATCGGGATCGGCAAGCGGCTCAACGTAATTGACGTCAGCAACGGGAAGAATCCGGAAGCAAAGATTGTCTGCGCGAATCCGGAAATCGTTCATGCCGAGGGCGAGCAGCGCGAGGAGGAAGGCTGCCTTTCAGTGCCCGGATTTCGCGGATATGTGCCGCGGCCTTTGTACGTGACCATTCGCGCGCAAGACGCAACCGGGAAGGAATTTGAAATGCGCGGCGAAGGGTTGCTGGCGCGCGCATTTTGCCACGAGATCGATCACCTCAATGGAGTGCTCTTCATCACGCACCTCAGTATGCTGAAGCGGGACATGATCAAGCGCAAAATCCGCAAGCTGAAAAAAGCCGGCGAGTGGTAGGTGGCCGTGCCGCTGCGAATCGTATTCTGCGGCACGCCGGCGTTTGCGGTGCCTGCCCTGCATCGCCTGATCGCGCAGCCGGAATTCGAGATTACCGGGGCCGTTACGCAGCCGGATCGCCCGCGCGGCCGGGGCGGGGAAATTGCAATTTCGCCGGTAAAGGCTGCGGCTGTGAAAGCTGGAATCCCCGTTTTTCAACCTGAAAAGATTCGGTCGCAGGAAGCTTACGAATACTTTCGCGGCGTCGCACCGGACGTGGTTGTCATCATCGCGTACGGGCAAATTATCCCGGCGCGTTTGATCGCGATTCCACGGCTGGGCTGGATCAATGTGCACGCGTCACTGCTGCCTAAGTATCGCGGCGCCGCTCCAATCAATTGGGCGATTATCAATGGCGAGACGCGTACTGGCGTAACCACCATGCAGATCGACGCGGGCCTCGATACCGGGCCCATGCTGTTGCGAAGCGAAGTCGATATCGGACCGGATGAGACGGCTCCTGAACTTGCGACGCGTCTAGCCGAAGCGGGTGCGGCACTTATCGTCGAGACTCTGCGAAAACTGGATCGCGGAGAAATCACTCCGGCGCCGCAGGACGATTCGCAAGCGACGCTTGCGCCAATCCTCAAGAAGGACGACGGGAA
>DATDMO010000351.1:0-15017 GCA_036518755.1 Candidatus Acidiferrales bacterium
TGACGGCATCATTTACCTCATCGCTGTTTTCGTACTCGTTTTAGCCGCCGTGAATACTGGAAACAACTTGCTCTTTCTGATCCTGGCCTGCCTGCTGGCGGGCATTCTGGTTTCGGGAGTACTCTCGCGCGTGGTGCTGACCGGTATTGCGATGAAATTTGATTTACCCGAGCACATTTTCGCCGGTCAGCCCGTACTCGCGGAAGTCGAGTTGCGGAATGAAAAACAGATTTGGCCGTCCTTTTCTCTCCGAGTGCTAGGCGCCGGCAAGAAATCGGCCGCCGAGATTCTCACACGCCCCGTCTTCTTTCCGTATGTTTCGCGGATTAGCGCCACGCGCCAAAAGGTGGAACTACGCTTCCCGCACCGTGGTGTGTACAGGCAGGATGCTTTTGGGATTCGCACCCGCTTTCCTTTTGGCTTCTTCGAAAAGACCCGGCGAGTGGAGTCAAACATGGAAATTACCGTGTATCCGCCGGTGGAGCCGACGGACCAGTTCTACGAGGTCTTACCCCTGCTGAGTGGAGAGATGGCCAGCCATTTTCGAGGGCGTGGCCACGAACTGCATTCCTTGCGCGACTATCAACCGACCGATAGCGGGCGTTTGGTGGATTGGAAGGTTACGGCAAAATCGGGTCGGTTGATGGTGCGCGAATTTGCGCGCGAGGATGAACGGCGCGTGATGCTGGTGCTCGACCCCTACATTGGCAAAGTCACGGCACCCGAAAGTGCGGCCCGCTTCGAGCGGGCGGTTTCCCTGGCAGCGTGCATCGCATGGCACTTCAACGAAATTCACTCCGTGATGCAGTTTCGCATCGGGAGTTACTCCACTCCTATGGCCCCGGCGGGGGAGATTATCTACGCTGCGCTTCGCCAGTTGGCACTGGTTCAGCCGGAAATGTCGGAGGCAGGCGCGTTTCTTGACGTCCTCACCGGCGAGCGGGAGATTTTTAAGATCATCCTTACCGCACGCGCACAAAGGTCAATCCCTGCCGCACTTTGGTCTTCCTCGTATTTCATTTTCATTGACCGGTTATAGGTAGACTCAATGGTTCGTCGTCGGGCGGACAGTTAAATCGCCCAGCACAAAGGACGGCTCGTGGCAGAATAGTGCAAATGCCGTCCCCCTTAACTCCCGGCCGTCGGCTTAGGATACAACGCAGTGTCCTCAACTGGTACCGCGCGAATCGGCGTGACCTGCCTTGGCGAGCGAATCGCGATCCCTATCGAATATGGGTCGCGGAAATCATGTTGCAACAGACGCGAATCAATGTCGTGGAGCCCTATTACGATCGCTTCCTGAAAGTCTTCCCTTCTGTGGGCGTTCTTGCGCACGCGCGCCCGCGCGATGTTTTGCAGCTTTGGGCCGGCCTCGGTTACTACCGCCGCGCCCGAAATCTGCATCAGGCAGCTCGGCAGATCGTTGCTCGCCACGGCGGGGTCTTTCCTCGAACGCCTGAGGAAGCGCTGGCGCTGCCGGGAATCGGCCGATACACGGCGGCGGCGATTTTGAGCATCGCGTACGACGCGCCTCTCGCGGCTTTGGACGGTAACGTTGCGCGTGTGCTGGCGCGGCTAAGTGCCATTCGCGGTGATCTTCGCGAGCCGCAACGCTGGCGGAAGCTTGCATCAAATGCCCAGGAAGTGCTTGCAGCGCACGCACCGGGGGACTGGAACCAGGCCTTGATGGAACTTGGGGAAACCATCTGCATGCCCCAGATTCCGCGCTGCAGCTTATGTCCGGTGTCGCGGTGGTGTAACGCCCATCGTTGCGGTCTCACCGGCCAGATTCCGACCGCCCGCCGGAAGCGCGACAGCGTGAAACTGCGCATTGCCGCTGCGGTCCTACACGATCCTCGCGGGCGAACGATGCTGGTTCGTGACCCCGGCGTCCATGATGATGTTCTTTTCTCGCGTATGTGGCAGTTCCCCGCAGTCGAAGTGATGCATGACCCTGCAGCAGAGCTTAGGGCCCACCTCCGTGAGTTGCTGAAAATCGAGACGGTCTCCTTAAAACTCGAGCCGCTTCGGGCGGCGAGCCACGGAGTCACATTTCGCAAAATCACACTCCTCCCGTATTTGGTGCGAGTGTCGCGGTTATCAAAGATTTCCCGCGCGCGGATTGTGCCGCTCGCGCGCCTTGGGCACGTCGCCGTTTCAAGTGCCACCCGCAAAATCGCGGCTGCAGCCTTGCGCTAGCAATATCGCACCCTCTCGGTCGTCGGCCGTGTGTCCTTTGTTGTCCCATTGGCGTCGTTCCACAGCGGGTTGAATCCGCAGCACAACGCCCTGGTGGTAGCATCGTAAAGACGCAATGGCTTCTGCTCCTTCATCGACGATTCCGCATGATCGGGGGTACGACGGTACACTTCCGGCGGTAGAGCGATATTTTGAAGTCTCGCTTTACCTCCTGGTGGCTACCGGAGTGTTAGCAATCATATCGACCGGGAAGCTCGACATCTTTTCGACCGTGGTCCCGGCCCTGGCACTACTGTACAAGGGCATACGCGTCCACCGGGGGCTTGGTCCTGAACTCTCATCGCGGGCCGCCACATGGTGTGTCCTCGGATACTTCCTTTTTTTCCCGCTGGATCTTTGGGTGCTCTCGCGCGACCTGGCTGTCGGGGCGCCGAATCCCGCACTGTACGCTGCTCTTCTCGCTGCGATTCATTTGGTGATTTTCGCGACGTTGATTCGCCTCTATTCGGCGCGAACAAACCGTGATTTCGCCTTCTTGGCCGTACTGGCCGTTGCGTCCATGCTCGTTTCCGCCATTCTCACGGTCGAAACTGGATTTCTGGTGGCGCTTGGCGTGTTTCTAGTGTTATCCGTTTCCACGTTCGTCGCTCTCGAAATTCGACGTAGCTCAGCGGGTGCCACGTCACCGCCTCTCGAGGTCGATTCCACGGCCGCCCGTAAGTTAAACCGAGCGTTAGGCATTACATCAGCCCTCGTGGCTGGCAGCGTGCTGATTCTGGGAGTTCTGATCTTCTTGCTGATTCCCCGTTTTACTACAGGATACCTCAGCGCAATCAACCTCCAACCCAGCTTGATGACTGGCTTTAGCAATAATGTCGCCCTGGGCGAAATAGGCGAACTGAAAAAGAACGCTGCAGTTGTATTGCGCATCCGCGTGGATGGCGATCCCGCTCGCGCGTCCGATATTCACTGGCGCGGCATCGTCCTCACCAACTTCGATGGCAGTCGATGGTTCACACCGGCGCAAGATCAAACAATCGTCATGCCAAACCCCGACGGTGACTACTCCTTTGCCTCAGCGCGCGCTGATCGTGAGAATTTCTATTCATTGCATTACACCGTTCTGATGGAACCGATCGCCACCGATGCAATTTTCGTCGCGCCTCACGTTGCGACCCTCCACGGCCGGTTCGGCAATGAAGTGAACCGGTCGGACGCACCACCGCGTAGAGGACTGTTGTTCGTCGACCAAACCGGCTCAATCTTTAATTTGGCCCATAACAGCGCCAAACTTCGTTATGAGGGATTGTCCTATGTGCCGGCAATCACACCCGCAGCTCTACGCAAGGCTCCCTCCGCTTTTCCTGAAGCAATTCACGCCACGTATCTGCAGTTGCCGCCCCTCGACCCGCGCATCCCGAAGCTCGCCGCCGACGTGACCGCCTCTTCGAAAAATGAATATGACAAAGCCTCCGCGATTCGAAACTATCTGATCGCGCACTACTCTTACACCCTTGATCTTTCCGGTTCACATGGCACCGACCCGCTCGCCAATTTTCTGTTCGTTCGCCGCGCCGGCCACTGCGAATACTTCGCTTCCGCGATGACGGTAATGCTCCGTTCCATCGGTATCCCGGCGCGCTACGTCACCGGCTTTTTGCCCGGTGAGTACAATGATCTCGGCGGCGATTACATCATCCGGCAAAGTGACGCGCACAGCTGGGTCGAGGTCTACTTCCCGACTTACGGCTGGCTGACGTTTGACCCCACGCCTTCAGGCAATGAGAATCGCACCGGGCTTTTCTCCCGCATTGCTCTTTATTGGGACTGGCTTCAGCTCACCTGGGGTGAGTGGATCATCAACTATGATTTTTCCCATCAACTAGTGCTGGGGCAAAGTCTGCACAAGTCCTCACAGAGCTGGAACGATCGCGCTCGCCAGATTTATCGCCAAAAGGAAGAAGCGACGATGCAGAGGCTTCTCGCCCTGGATCGCCGTGTCGAAGCATCGCCTTATCTCCTGCCCGGCGCATTGATTCTCCTCATCGTCACTTTCCTCGCCATGCGTGGCCGCTCGATCATTCGCTACGCGCTTGCGCGCTGGGCCTTGCGCGCTAAACGCGGCGGAAACCTCACGGCGTCTCTCGCAGCCCTTGAATACGCCGAAATGCTACGCATGATGGAAGCGCGTGGCTGGAAGAAATCTCTATCGCAGACTCCGCTCGAATTCGCCGCGGCGATTCCCGCCGATCTTTCGGCGCCCATCTTGCAGCTCACGGAAATCTACCAGGCTGCTCGCTTTGGCAGCCACCCGGCGCCGATCGAGCGAATGTCGTCGCTCCTGCGGCTTATCAAAAGCGCGCTACGATCCGCCGGCGGGAACTTCAGCTAATCGCGCCGACCGTCCGCGCCTCTTCTATCGCTGCGACGTCGCAATAGACTTTGATCGTGCCTTTGGTTTCGGTGAGTATTCGGATCAAATCCGCATAGTTCTCAAGACCCTTCACCGGATGCGTCAGAAGCTTTCGGAGCCAGCCCGGATATTGCAGCTCCGCGGTTGAGAGATCCTTCACGCCGGTCTCGAAATACTCGCGATTGGCATTCACGCTGCCGAAGGCGACCTTGTTCCCGAGCACGAAGCCAAGATTGATCTGGTCGGCCGGGATTTCCGCTTTGCGTGATCCGCCAGTAACGCTCACCATGGCCAGCACGCCGTTTCGTCCCAAAACGTTCATGGCCTCGAAAGTCAGCGGAGAAAAACCGGTGCCCTCGAGGATGAGATCGAAAGGTCCATACTTCGCTGACGCATTTGTAAGCGACATTTCTTTTGTGCTCACGTAGCGCGCGCCCAGATCCTCGAGCAAACCTGAATTGAGAAACGGCGGCATCGTGTTGCCAAAAGTGGTCACGTCGAGACCGCGAAGCCGCAGCACCAGTGTCGCCAGCAAGCCGAGTGTGCTCGCTCCAAGGACCGCGGCGCGCTTCGGCTGCCACACGCGCAGCCGCTGCTGGATGCGGTAAGCCTGCTCGATCGCTTTTTGCGCCACGCTCATCGGCTCCATCAGGACGGCGACCTCCTTCAGATTCTCCGGCACGCGAATGATGTATTCGGGCGAATCCACCACGTACTCGGTCAGGAACCCGTGGCGCAGGTTGATGCCGCGCTCGAAATACGAATCATCCGTGGTCATGTCGTAAGTGCCAATTTGATCGTAAATGCTTGATCCAGGCCGGCGCACCGTGAGCGCGACGTAATCTCCTGGCTTGAATTCAGTCACGTTCGCACCGATCACCTCCACCCGGCCAAAGCTTTCGTGGCCAATGATAAGATAGTCGTCGCCTTCCGGTGCGTTGCCGTATTCAGCGGCGTTGATCTCCTTATCCGTGCCGTCCACGCCAACGCGCAGAATTTTGACGAGCACACCTCGGCCGTTTGGCACTTCTTCCAAGCGCGGCTTGGGAACTTCGCGCAGGTGAATCGTATTTGGCTTTCCCGGCGTTACGGCGACTGCTTTCATCTTGATCTCCTATTTCGATGCGGATTTCGCGAGAGACTCGTATTCAACTTCGCGGGACTCGCCGCTTTGAGCCAATAGCTTTGCGACGAGTGCCGTCCATCCCGTCTGGTGATTGGCGCCCACTCCGGCGCCGCTGTCTCCGTGAAAATACTCGTGGAATAGAACCAGATCTCTCCAATGCGGATCGCTTTGGAACACTTCCAAATCCCCGGCGACGGGCCGCCGGCCGCTCTCGCCGCGCAGGAAGATGCGATTGAGCCGTCGGGAAATTTCGCCCGCAACATCGGCGAGGTTCAGCATGTTTCCGCTGCCCGTCGGAAACTCCACTTTGAAATCCTCGCCGAGGTAGTGATGGAACCTTTGAAGAGACTCGATCAGCAGGAAATTCATCGGGAACCATATCGGCCCGCGCCAGTTCGAGTTTCCTCCGAAAAGCCCGCTCCTCGATTCCCCGGGCTGGTAATCAACACGATACTCCATGCCATTTACCCTCAGGATGTACGGATTGTCGTAATGGAATCTCGAAAGCGCCCGCACTCCGTAAGGAGAGAGGAATTCGCTCTCATCGAGCATGTAACGAAGCACGTGGCGAAGCTTGTCTCCGTCCACGATGGAGAGCAGCCTGCGCTCGCGCATGCCCGGCGTTTTCATGCACGCGGCGTTTTCCGTCAGATCCGGCCGGTTCTCGACGAACCAGTCGAGGCGACGCTTGAATCCCGGCAAACGGTCGAGGAGGTCGGGCTCGAGTGTCTGCACGGCAAATAACGGAACCAGCCCGACCATCGAGCGGACCTTCATCGGCGTCCGCTGGCCGTCAGGCAGGTGCAGAACGTCATAGAAAAACCCGTCTTCCTCGTTCCACATCGAGCCGCCGCCATCGCCGCGATGGCTCATCGCCCGTGCGATGTAGAGGAAGTGCTCCCAGAACTTGCTGGCCACATCTTCGTACACTGGATTCTCACTCGCGAGTTCCAACGCGATCGCCAGCATGTTCAGCGTGTACATCGCCATCCATGCAGTGCCGTCGGATTGCTCGATATGGCCGCCGGTGGGCAGCGGTGCGCTGCGGTCGAATACTCCGATGTTGTCCAGCCCTAGAAAACCGCCCTGGAACACATTCATGCCCTCCGCATCTTTGCGGTTCACCCACCAGGTGAAATTCAATAGGAGCTTCTGGAAGACGCGTTCGAGAAACGCTCGGTCGCCCTGGCCCCCGCGATGTTTTTTGTCGATTTTGTAGACGCGCCACGCGGCCCAGGCGTGGACCGGCGGATTCACGTCGCCGAGCGCCCATTCGTAGGCGGGAAGCTGGCCGTTGGGATGCATATACCACTCGCGTAAGAACAGGATGAGCTGCTCTTTCGCAAAATCCGAATCGACCAGAGCCAGCGGCAAGCAATGGAATGCCAGGTCCCACGCCGCGAACCACGGATACTCCCACTTGTCAGGCATGGAAATTACGTCGGCGTTGTAGACGTGATGCCATTCATTATTTCGGCCCCGCTTCCGGCCCTCTGGCGGCGTCGGCTGTGCCGGGTCGCCCTCCAACCAGTCCCGCTGAACGTAGTGATAAAACTGCTTTGACCAGAGCAGTCCCGCAAACGCCTGCCGCAAAACATTCCGACCGTCGGACGAAAGCGAATTGGGGACGACCGTTGCATAGAATTCATCCGCCTCGCGCTGGCGCAGCGCAAAGACGCGGTCGAACTCGCTATTAAGCGGATTCTTCGTCCACTGCTCTTTTGTGAGCCGTAGCTTGATGGTGAAACTTTCACCCGGAGGAATGATCGCCGAATAGTGCGCGGCAGCTTTCGTACCCCTCTGCTCCGGGTTGACGGCGCCTATTGCTCCAGCAACGACGTAGTCGTTGATCCCGTCTTTCGCGTAGGCCGGCCCCGGCGCGCCGTACAGCCTCCGCGTGTTGGTCTCGTTTTCCGTGAACAGCAGCTCCGCCGGGTCCTGGCAATACAGCCACAGCCTGCCCATTTCCGGATGTTCAAGCGCTATCGGACTGGTTTTTCGGGAAGACTCCTCCTTCGCCAGGGAAGGCTTAGCGCCATTCTCTTTCCACGACCACGTATTGCGAAACCAGATCGTCGGCAGAAGGTGAATCGGCGCGGCTTCAGGCCCGCGATTGTGTGCTGTGATGCGAATCAGCACGTCCTCGGGACTGGCCTTCGCATACTCGACGACAACGTCGAAATAGCGGCTCTCGTTGAAAACACCCGTATCGAGCAGCTCGAACTCCGGCTCTTCTTTCGAACGCCGCCGGTTTTCCTCGAGCAATTGCGAGTAGGGATACGCGCGGTGCGGATACTTGTAGAGAAACTTCATGTAGGAATGGGTCGGGGTGCTGTCGAGATGGAAGTAGTACTCTTTCACGTCCTCGCCGTGATTTCCTTCGCTGCCGGTGAGGCCAAAGAGGCGTTCCTTGAGAATCGGGTCGTTCTCATTCCACAGGGCCACGCCGAAGCATACAAATTGATGGCGGTCGCAAATCGCAGCGAGTCCATCCTCATTCCATCGGTACGCACGGGAGCGCGCGTGATCGTGGGGAAAATAGTCCCACGCCTCGCCTGTTGCGCTGTAATCTTCCCGAACCGTGCCCCAGGCGCGATCGCTCACGTAAGGTCCCCATCGCTTCCAGTGCGCCTTGCGCGATCGCGATTCCTCGAGCCTTTTTTCTTCTGCTGTCATGTGAGCCTCACTCGCCTTTCGTGTCTTGAACGATGCCCAGCGCGTGGCCGTCCGGGTCGCGGACGACGAACCCCCGCGCAACACCAATCTCTGCGCTATGGAACGAAACTTCACCTGCCGAGATGAAGGGCGCTTTCGCGGATCGCAGAGTTGCGAGGGCCGCGTCGGCGCTGTCGGTCTCGAGTTCTGTCTGGCGATGCACCACATCGTTCGCCCGCTCGTCGCGGGGGATTGGGCGGCCGTCGCGAGGGCTCAGATACTCGAGCAGCTCTATTCCCGGACCCGAGCGTGCGCGCAGAGAGGTGATTCGGAGGTGCGCGCCGAAGACGTTGTTGAGGTGCTCCTGCTCCGTTCCGTAGTTCTCGCTTTCGCCGGCGATACGGAACCCGAGCAGATCGCGGTAAAACTTCAAGCTGGCGTCCGTGTCGGAAACCACAATCGCCGTGTGATCGATTCCGAGAAACACTTGCTCGCTTCCGCGGTGCCACTTGGGGTCGCCCCTGCCTTCCGGGAATTGCAGGATTTCGACCGGGTGCTCGTCCGGATCTTTGAAATAGAACGCTTTGATTCCCGCCGCGCTCTTATTCCAATCCGGCAGGCGCTGCGGCTCGGACGAGGCGAATTCCACCTTGTTCTCGCGCAGGAGCTGGTATGCACGATCCATGTCGCTCACGATGATCGCGATGTGTTGAAACCAACCATCATTGCTGCGTGAGTCGGCCGGAATCGGGCGCCCTCTCGGTGCCAGGAACTGCACGAGTTCGATCGATTCATCTCCCAGCTTCATTCGAACCACGCGGACCCGTGAACCGAATACGCCGAAGAAGTGCTCCACATCCTCGCCGGATATCTCTGTATCCGAAACTTTGACAAAGGTCAGCACGCCTGAGTAGAAAGCCTCGGAGCGGTCCATGTCCGCCACTGTGATCAGGATTGGCCCCACGGCGCGGATGTCAACCTTCGCGGTAGCCGTTGGCACCCGCCCGGCTGGCTGAGACGTCGCCGCGGCGGCCCAGGAAAGCCAAAAGGCGGCTGCCAGTAGAAGGGAGCAAAAGGCTCTACGCCACATTCTGCGCTCCCACAAGGGAAGGCACCGCTGTCTCGCTCGAAGATTTCACCCCCAAACGGTCCCGCAGATGCTCGGCAACGCGCAGCGCGTTCGCCATGATCGTCAACGCCGGGTTCACGGCCCCGCTCGACGGAAAGAAGCTGGCGTCAACCACGTAGAGATTATCGACATCGTGCGCTTTGCAATTGGCGTCCAGCGCCGAAGTTTTCGGATCGTTGCCGAAGCGAATCGTGCCGTTCTGGTGCGCTACGCCCGCAAGCGGGATGCGCTGTCCTACGAAAAGACTGCGTCCAAAAAGTCCTACGTGGCAGGACTTGCCATGAATCGCGCAGCTCCGCTGCTGGTTCATCAAATCCTTCAGCTTGGTAATCAACCGTTTGTGGCCCTCTTCGTTGTTGGGTTTGTACTGAAGGACGATCTTGCCCTCTCGATCGAGAGAAACGCGGTTACTCGGGTCCGGCAGGTCTTCAGAGGTCAGCCAGAAATCCAGCGAATGGCTGGCCATCATGTCGAGCGTAAAACCTGGGGCGAGGGCCGGCGCTCCTGCCTTAAGGGTTTCGCCGTCGAGTTTGCCGACGAATGAAATGTGCCCCATCGGGTAGTTCCAATCATCCGACCCGAAGTAAAAATCGTTGACGCCCAGCGTCTTCTGGAAAATCGTGGGATTCGGGCACTTTGAAATGGCCATCACTACCGAATTGACGTGGCCCATGTAGTGGCGCCCCACAACATCGGAGCTGTTGGCAAGCCCGCGCGGATGTTTTTCGCCCGCGGAGCGCAGTAAGAGCGCGGCTGAATTGATCGCCCCGCACGAAACCACCACGACGTCGGCGGAAAGCATTTCCGTCGCGCCATCGCGTTTTACGATCACTCCTGTTACTTCCCGGCCCGAGGCATCGGTTCTGAGTCGCTCGACGTATGCGTTCGTCAGGAGCGAGACGTTGGGAAATTGAAGTGCCGGATCGACGCACAGCGTCTGCGCGTCGGATTTAGCGGAAACGAGGCACGGGAAGCCGTCGCACGTGCTGCAGCGGATACATTTGCTCGCGTGAGAATCGTTTTCGTCGAGCTGTACTCCCAGCGGCACATGAAACGGTTTCAGGCCCGAGCGCGCGAAGTCCTCGCTCAGTTGCTGGATGCGGGGTTCGTGGCTGACTGCCGGATGCCGGTAAGGTCCGCTGGCGGAAGGTTCGGTTGGATCTTCTCCCCGTGTCCCGTGAACGTGATAGAGGTGCTCGGCCTTCAGGTAGTAGGGCTCCATCTCGTCATAGGAGATCGGCCATGCTGGAGAAAGACCGCCGTGGTGCCGGATCTCGCCGAAGTCTTCCCGCCGCAAACGGAAAAGTGCGGCGCCATAGAACTTCGTGTTTCCGCCGACGTAGTAATTCGTGTGCGGGTGAAGCGATTTGCCCTGAGCGTCGCGCCATTCCTCTTTGGTCTGATAGCGGCCTTCAACGTTAACCGCCCGCGGCTCCCAGTTTGCCTTCTCGCGGCGCACATAGTCGCCCCGTTCGATCAGGAGAATTTTCTTGCCCGTCGGCGCCAATTCGTAGGTCAAAGTCCCGCCGCCTGCGCCGCTGCCGATGATGATCACGTCATAGTGTTCGCTGTGAGTCATGGTCATTCCTTCATTAGCGCTTCTTTTTTTCAAACCTTGACCGTGGGGCTTGAACTTTGAAAACCCATCAGTTCCGGATAACGGCAGAGAAAAATACACCTCTTGGAATTCTGGTGATGCAGCTTCGCGCAATAAACGGCATGGCTCGAACGAAGCCGCACATAGAGCTCCGCCGCCAGCAACATTCCAAACGGCGGCGCCAGGAAGTAGACCCACAGTCCGTCAAATTTGCCGGCCGAAAGCGCCGACCCAAGAGTTCTGGCCGGGTTCATGCTCATCCCGGAAAGCGGCGCTTCAAAAGTGATGTACGTGGCGATTAGAGAGGCGGCGAAGAGTCCTGTGAAGCGGCAGATCTTTCGATTGTTCGAGACACTCAGCACCGTGAACAGCAAGACAAACGAGATCAAGGCTTCGGCGACAAATGCGACTCTCGGCCCGCCGATTCCTGGAAGGGTTGCGGCATAGTTCACCGAGGGATGCGCAAGCGTCATGCGGAAGACCAGCGATGCGGCGACGACTCCGATCGCGCCGCCCGCAAACTGCGCGGCCACGTAAAAGAGCGCATCCCACGGTTCGATTTTCTTGAGACGAAGAAATGTCAGCGTCAGCGCCGGATTCATGTGTGCCCCAGACTGTTTCCCCCAGGGCGAGTAAATCAGCGCAACCGCCGTACCAGCCATTGCCAGCCCAATCAGGAACCTCCGCGAGAATGGATCGGGGATCAATCGCAAAGCGGGCGAGGCGGGATGCTCCAGCAGAGCGGTGAAGATGCACGCGGACATCATAAAAACCGCCAGTTCCGCGCCTTCCATCAGATATTCGGGCCAATGTTCTTTTAGTGCCACCACGCCGGCCTGCGCCGCGGAATTGCGCTCAGTTCGAATCGAGGCCGTCGCACCCTCTGCCACGCGAGCTGGAGAGATCTCCATGCCTTCCATGGCCGATGTGATACCGTCCCCGAAAATAAGAAACAGCGTGGCTCCGAAAAATCGCCCGGGAGCTCTGAAAGATCCGTAACCTCAGGAAAACTTGGTCACACAAATAGTTGCGACCTTTCGCTTGTTGGCACATCTCATGCGGCGAAACCGGGGAATGCCGAGAGCGGAATAAACTCGCCGGCAGCCAGAGAACCCCGAAGCGGTCTTAACTTCCTGTTACTTCTTGTGCCGAGGTATCGCAACGTGGTTACGGGTGTACCTAGACCGGTGCATGACTCCGAAGAGGCCGAACTGATCGGCCGCGTTTGCCAGGGAGAAAAAGAGGCCTTCTACCTCCTAGTTCGTCCCTGCGAGCGCGCAGTCTTCACGGCGGCGATGTCCATCCTGAACAACCCCGCCGACGCGGAGGAGGTGGCTCAGGAAGCGGTTCTCAAGGCGTTTACAGCTCTTCCCACCTTCCGGGGCGAATCCAAATTCAGCACCTGGCTGATCCAGATCACAATCAACGAGGCCCGACTGAAGATTCGCAAAGACCGGCGGCATCTCTATGAATCGGTCGACGAGCAGCATCTGGACGACGAGGGTGACTATTTTCCAAAAGATTTTGCGGACTGGCGGGAGGTGCCCTCCGAAGCACTCGAGCGGGAGGAGCTGCGAGAGGCCCTGAAGCGGGGACTCGCTTCCCTGCCGCAGAAGTACCGTGAGGTGCTCATTCTAAGAGACATACAGCACCTGAGCATCCAGGAAACGGCCCAGGTACTAGGAATTACAGTGGGTTCGGTGAAGACGCGGCTCTTGCGAGCCCGCCTGCAGATGCGCGATGCTCTGGCACCTGGCTTCGACGGGAGTTGGATCACGGGTAAGACGGAGTATCAGAAGGTTCGGCCCTGGTAGCCAGGCTTGGGCTAAGTGTAACCATCTTGGGGTTATCGGTATCTAATGAGCGTGATTGAGATCAGTTGCGTTGAGGTCTGGAGAGAGATCTCGAATTACATCGAGAGCGATCTCGATCCGGAGCTTCGTGCCCGGATGGAGGCTCACTTCCGGGTGTGCGCTCACTGCAAAGCCGTGCTCGATGGCACACGAAACGTGGTCAAGCTGGTGGGAGACGGAGTGGAGTACGGTGTTCCGGAGGGTTTCGGCAAGCGCCTCTACGACAAGGTTCAAACCAAGTAGCAACCAGCCCTTTTACACCCCGATGCGTGACCGTTTTCGACAATTTAGGGACGCGAACTGTTTCCAGTTAGACGGAATTGCTGCGTCAAACTCGTCTCATTTCCTGCTTCAAACTAGCAGCGGGAGCGCGGTCTTCGCTCAAGAACCAGTGGCTAACGTGGGCACCCATTTGCTCGCGAATATCAGCGTTGGTGATGTATAGCGAGACCTTCCAAGAGCCGGAGTTCGTTTTCGTCCACAGCTCGAAATAGCGCTCCCGCTTTCGGATCGGTGCGCCGCCGTTTTTGGGGGTGAGCGTGAATTCGTGCCAGCCGTATTCGTAAGCCGTGTTTCCTTGAATGACCACGTCAATGATGATGACCGAGACTTTCACGAAATACTCGGAGAACAGCAAAGTGGTGCGGTCGCGCATGTTGGCGTTGGCGGCGGATCCGTAACTGCTTGCGCGTTCGTAGGACATGTCGGTAAAGCCATGCGGGTCGAAGATTGCAAGGAGGCGTTCCACGTCACCAGTCTGATAAGCTTCCCGGAACTCGGTCTTGGCAAAGTTGATGCAGTAGATATCGTCCATCGCGGCGGGCCTCCCAATTGAGGGTGGCCGGGATTTCGATGCAACCCCAGCGCAAAACGGCGGGCGTTGGATGTGCGCGCCCCATCCTGGGATTCAGGAAAATGCTAGGATTCGCGGGGCGTTCGGCGCAGCCTCTGACACGATCAGCGCAGAGCCGCGATCCACGCAGATTCTGTCTCAAGAAACATCGTGCTTCCCAACCTAAGGACCTGGCCGCGGATGCGGACCGGTTGACCTACGAGGCGGATGATGACTTCTTTCGGTAGAGGTTTGTGCTGAAGATCGGTCAGGAGCAACAGCGAAGGAGTTCCGTCCAGATCTTTCGTCGCCAACGCCGGCGGGATGCCGCCGCTGATGCATCGCACGGCGCAGTCGCGGTGCACTTTGCCGCTGCCGGGATTCATCACACCGAGATAGCACTTGCTATCGACGATTTCGCCTGTCAGCGTGAACTCTCCGAGCATTGATGGAGCCTCGGGCGGACGTTGCGCGCTTGCTACTTCGGCTATCGAGCCGTTGACCAGCTCGATCATGGTCTGGCCGTCGCGATAGATCAGAGATCCGCGCAGGCGCACATCTTTCCCCACGTATTTCGCGACCTGGGCATTCGCGCCGTGCTTTCCAGCAGCCACGAGCAGGTAATGGGAATATGCCGCACTGCTCAGACTGGCCCCGGGTCTTTTGATCGAGAGTATGGGGTACGGCGCCTCTTCGATCGTCCCTTCAAACACGCGCTCCTTGCCGAACTCGAATAAAGAGTTCGCAAATGTCTTCTGCGACTTCGCGAACAAGAAGGCACAGGCCGTACAGAGGACGAGCAGCAATATAACTAAGGCAAGGACTCTCCGCCGGATGCCGACGGGCGCCTTGGGCAGATATCCAATATAGAATTCGCTCATCGCGAGGCTCCTACGGTGAGAATTCTCGAAGGTTCAACTCGCTTCCCAGGCGGGTTGGGTCTTGGGTCGATCCACACCCGCCCGTTCACGATGCGAGTCTGAAATGTGGAAACTTTTTCAGTGAATGGCGGCGGCGCGGCGCCTGTTTCCGGGAGATATTGAAACCCGTGCCATGGACAGGTCACGCACCCGTCAATAATCCGACCTTCGCCGAGGGGCCCATTCTGATGCCTGCAGACGTTGGAAATCGCGCAGATTTTCTCGTCGAATTTGAAAATGGCAACTCGCTCGCCATGCACGGAAACCACAGTGGCGCGCTTTTCCGGAATGGA
>DATDMO010000352.1:0-2706 GCA_036518755.1 Candidatus Acidiferrales bacterium
TAGGATTCCAGTTCAATCTCAACGAAATCGAGGTTATCTCGACTCTTCGCCCACGCAGCAGCTTCTCATCAAGACGCCGGAACTTGTGGAGGTCGCGAATCTCGAAGTGGATGCGAATGGCTATTGGCTCTACACAGACGACCCCCCTCGACAACCGTAAGCGCCGGTAAGCGTTCGAGAAATACGTTTTGAAAATAGATTGGAAGTATTAGCGTGGGACAGTGATGAGCGCATTACAATCCTGGCACTCTGGTGTCGTAATCCTTTTGAAAGGTACCGGAAGTTGGGCACTCAAACGATGAGATCGGGGCACCGACTCGGCATTGCAGCAACTTTGCTGTTTTGCCGCGTCCTGGGGCCGCGCACGACTGCGCAAACTGCCGGGAATCAGGCCAATCCGCAACAGCCGCAACCTCAGCAGGAACCCTTGGGCGATTTGGCTCGCGAGCTTCGCGCGAAGGATACGCCGGTTTCCACCAAGCGGGTTTGGACGACGGATGACCTTGGGTCCCCCCGTGATGAGCCTTCGTCCGGCGAGAACCCGACGGAGACGACCCAGGAAAGCGCTGAAGCAGCGATACGACAGTTTCGTTCGCTCGACCAATCAGAGATCGGCGCTGTTGTGCTAAAACAGGCGAACGCTCCGAATGGCACGTTTCCCGACCGCAAGGACTGGGAGCAAAGGCTGTTCGATGCGAAGCAGGCATGGATCGATCAAGTCGCACCGCTGGACGCTCACAGGGACGCGAACAAGTATGTACAAGACGAAGAGCTCCGCCTCGCCGACGGAGCGCAGCGGAATTTTTATCGCATAGCCAATGAAGGCATCGAGAGAGCAAGGGCAGTGAATGACCCAATCCTGAAAGCCCATCTCGAATACCAGCGGCGCTTGGATTTCTGCAAGTCAATGACTGGAGATCTCTACTTGAGATGCGTGGACGGTGCCGACACATTCAAGCGGCAGATGCAAAGGGACGGATCATGGTGAAGCAGGCGGGTAAACCAACCTTTCGCATGCAGCGGCCAATTCGTCTCGCGGTAGCAGGTCACACCACAATTCCCTCGCAGCACTCACCGCAAACATTGCTCGCGCCACGTCGTCTCTCGCCCGGTTTACACAACCCAAGGATTGAAAACCGGAACACCAGTCCCGGCGACATCTTTTGTGTTGCGAGTCACCAAAGTGAGGTTGTGATGCAAGGCCGTCGCCGCGAGCAGACCGTCGATAACCGGAAGGCGCCATTTCGAACCTGTTTGCGCGGCGAGGCGGCCCCAGCGGTCGGCGACGGCCCGGTCAATCGCTAGAATGCGCCCGGCGAATCGTACGGCAAGATCACCATCAAGCCATGCTTCGAGCCCAACACGGCGCGACGCATCTCTTAGTGCTGCAATCCCCTTGCGAATCTCTCCAAATGTGAGGACGCTCAGATACAGCAGATCCTCGTCGGTGGCGGCAACCCAGGCTTTCACTTTCGGCTCCGGCTTGGGTCTCACCAACTCGGAAATGACGTTTGTGTCCAGTAGGAAGCCGCTCACAATTCGATGGTCCGGCCGTAGTCCGGCTCGCGCTCCAAGTCAATCGCGACTTTGGCCAGCGGGGACTCCGCAAAAAACTCCACTAGACTCTGCGGCTGGCGCGACCGTGCCTTCAGGCGCTCGAATTCTTCGGCGGGCAGCACCACCACAGCCTCCTTATCCTGCCGCGTCACCCATTGCGGGCCTTCTGAGCGCGCTCTGCGGAAAAGCTCGCTGAATCGGGCCTTGGCAGTCTGAAGCTGCCAACGTTTTCTCGGCGGTGTTTTCCCTTCGCGTGCAACCGCTGGCTTGCCCTTCGAAATCGGCTTGGCCACTGTCACGCCTCCTTTGCTGACTAGACTGACTAGACTATAGCTTGAGCAAGCGGCGCTGTCAAATCAAGCGGCTCGAAGGAACACGTTCAGCAGGCCTGAGAGCGGGCGGGGGAACTTAGTCGCCGGTTGCGACGGGAGTGGACACGGCCTTTACCACCGGAGCTACGTTGCGGAGATAACGCCACGGATTGACGGGAGTGTTGTAGATGCGGACCTCGTAATGAAGATGCGGCCCGGTTGAGCGGCCGCTATCGCCTTCGTAACCGATTACGTCTCCAGCCTTCACTCGCATTCCAACTTGGACGTTGAAAGCGGAAAGATGGCCGTACAAGGTGGTCACTCCAAAGCCGTGATCCACCACAACCACGCGACCGTAACCGGCGCGCTGCCCCGCTTCCTCGATCACGCCGTCGCCGGTCACGTGCACCGCATCGCCGTAATGGGAAGCGATATCCAAACCTGAGTGGAACGCGCCTTCCCCGCTGAACGGATCGAGGCGTTCGCCAAAGTGCCCGGTAATTTGACCCAGCACCGGCCAAAGCGTCGGCGCGATGCCCAAGGTGCTCAACTGTGACGCCGGGATAAGTCGCATCCCGCCGTTGGACATCGAAACGGCGGTCACGTTCTTCGCAAGGTAGCTAAACTCGTCCACCGATTCCTGGAATTCGGCTTCGGGTCTGTCCGACCCATCGGTAAGATCGAACGCGGTTTGATGGAAGCGCGTGATGCCGTAGGCCATCGCCACTTCGCCCGCCAAAGATTGCAGGGAGTTGAGGCGCGTGTTGGTATCCTTCACCTGGGTCTGAAGTTGGACGTACTGTTTCTTGAGGCTGTCTTGATCCCGGCGAAGGGAGTT
>DATDMO010000353.1:0-3720 GCA_036518755.1 Candidatus Acidiferrales bacterium
GGATTCGCTAGGACAATTTTCGCTTCCGGGTTTTTACCGCCCGTCACGTCTACAACCGCAAAGCGCATACTCTTTCCGATTTGTGGAGCAGCCAAGCCAACGCCTTGCGCGGCATACATGGAAGCGAACATGTCTTCGGCAAGTTCTTCGAGCTCGGAGTCAAATGTTATTACCGGCGCGCCCGGCTTTTCCAGAATCGGGTCGCCGTACTTGACGATCGGATAGATTTTGCGCGGTGGCGAAGACGCCTGTGGCGTTTCAGTAACGGCGGCCGCAGGTGTTTTAGAACTCGTCGATTTGTCGGGCATAGTTGTCGAAATTGCGCCGCATCTCTGCGAGAGAATCCCCACCAAATTTTTGCAGAAAAGTATCGGCTAACACAAGTGCAACCATGGCTTCACCCGCGACCGCGCCGGCGGGGACCACGCACCAATCGGAGCGTTCATAAGCGGCCTGCACCGGCTCCTTGGTGACCAGGTTGGCGGTGTGCAGCGGCTTGCGCAGGGTAGAGATCGGCTTCAGGTAGCCGCGAATCACGATGTCTTCGCCATTGGTGATGCCGCCTTCGAGGCCGCCCGCGCGATTGGTGAAGCGGCGGAAGCGGTGCGCCGCTTTGTCGTAAGAGATTTCGTCCTGCACATCGCTTCCGTGAGAGGCCGCGATGGATACGCCATCGCCGATTTCGACGGCTTTCACGGCTTGCACGCTCATTAGGGCCTGGGCAAGGCGGCCATCGAGCTTTTCGTCCCACTGCGCGTGACTGCCGAGTCCGGGCGGAACATTGTGCGCAACAATTTCGAAAATGCCGCCAACCGTGTCGTTTGCTTTCAGGGCCGCGTCGACTTCTTCCTTCATTTCTTCCTGAAGAGCGGCGTCAGCGCAGCGCAGCGGCGAATCCAGGTCGGCGCTGACGGATCGAATTTTCTTCCAGGGTACGGGTTTCTCAAGGCGAATCTTGCCCACCTGAATAGTGTGGCTGGCGATTTCCGTGCCGAATTCTTTCAGAAGGATTTTGGCAAACGCTCCGGCGGCGACACGCGCGGCAGTTTCGCGGGCGGAAGCGCGTTCCAGGATGTAACGCGCATCGTGATAATTGAATTTCAGCGAGCCGGCCAGGTCGGCGTGGCCGGGCCGAGGCGCAACCAGTTTCTTTGCGCCCGGATCGTCCTCAGTTGGCTCGACAGGAAGGATTTTTTCCCAGTTGGCCCAATCATGATTCTCGATGCGCAGCGCGATGGGCGCGCCGATGGTCTTGCCGTGCCGAACGCCGGCAAAGATCGCGGCTTGATCCTTCTCGATTTTCTGGCGGCCGCCGCGTCCATAACCAAGCTGGCGGCGGTGCAATTCATTGTTGATGAACTTGAGATCGATGGGGAGTTGCGCGGGAAGCCCGGAAATATAGGCGAACAGCGCCTGTCCATGCGATTCACCGGCTGTATAGAACTTCAGCATCCGCGCCTCTATCCTCGCGTTCCCTTTGGCAATTCATTCGGAGGAAGAAAACAGTGTAACGACAGCCGCCCCTGTCGTCCAGCGAGGCTGGATTTTGCAGAAGGCGCGTGTTCTTGAAATGTGTTAGCGGAGCAGGTGGTCAAAAAACACGATGTCCGCATCACCTTCACCCACAGCCGCAAAAATGGATTTATTGTCCGGAGACCAAGCAACACGCCGAGCGATGAACGTCCGGCGCTCACCGAAATAGGTGAGCGGATGCATTTTCCCGTCGGTCGTGGAGAGGAGCCAAAGATTCGTGCCTAAGGTGTCGTTCAGTGTAAGCGCCAGCCACTTTCCGTCCGGAGAAAGTACAGGGTGGAGGCCCTGCCATGCGGGAACCCGATGGCCCGAGATGGGCGCAAGCAGCCGGGAGGGAGCCGAGTCCGGATTCGCGGCGCGGATTTCGTAATCCCAGAGACCGTTGACTGGTTCCAAGAGCTTGGCGTAGTAGAGAGTAGAGCCATCGGCCGAGACGGCCGGACCGTTGGCAACTTCGTTACGCACTTCCACCGTGGTGGAATCTGTGGTGGAGGTTTTCAGGATGCGGCCTGCAGAGCCCCCCGCGCGGTCACCTAAATCGACATAATAAACCCAGCGGCGGTCAGGCGACCAAGTCAGCCAGGAAGCTCTGGCAAGAAACTGCTTGTTCTCACTACCGTCCGGAAGTACCGACCAGTACGCGACCGTATTGTTGCCTTGACCGAAGAACTGGCGCGCGTAAGCGATGCGCGAGCCGTCCGGCGACCAGACGGGCACACCCATAATCAGGGTCGGGTCCTTCTCAAAAGTGATTGGACGGTTTTGCCCGGAAGCCAGATCCAGCACCCATAGATTGCCGTGGCCGCCGGTGTCGGAGAGGTAGACGAGCTGCCGTCCATCAGGACTTAGGCTGGGAGTCTGCACTTGAGCTGTCTGATGGGAGACGCGAACCGCACGTTGGACATTTTCAGCAGGAGCAAACGCAACGGGGAACTTCCAGATGTCAAAATTAATGCGAATGCGGCTGGAAACCAGGCGGCCGCGAGAATCAACGTCCGGTGCGGCGTCGCTCTCGTCGCCAAAGGTGAGCTGACGTGGTTCGCCGCCATTCCGGGAAACTTGCCAGAGATGCAGCGTGGGGAGGTAGAGGAGAGTGGAGCCGCGGGATGTGCTGAAGACAAAACCAGAACCGCCGGGGAGCCAGGAGAATCCCGAGAACAGGGCAGCATCGAAGGTAACGCGCCGGGGCACGCCTCCTGTAGCCGAAACATAATAGAGGTCGTCCGACCAACGATCATCGGCAAGCATGAAGGCGATGGATGAATCGTCGGGTGACCACCGCGGCTGCAGGCAACCAGTTTTAGGGGGGAAGTGCGCCAGAACCTGAGGGTGGGAGGCGTCACGATCCGTGCGAACAAGTTCAATCTGACCGTTTCCGAGGCGAAAAAACGCCAGCGACTTTCCGTCGTGGCTGGGATCAACTTCGCTAAGGCTGCCTGTAAGACGACGAGAAGTTCCACCAAGAGCTGAGATTTCCCAGACAACCGCCTCGTGAGAGCCATCCGCCGGCGGGCTGTAATAAAAGAGAGAGGCAGAATCAGGGGACCATCGCGGGGACAGATGATCGCCGGCGTCATGGGTGAGCTGGAAGGGAACACCGCCCGCCAGCAGGCGAATCCAGATTTGCCGGGAGCCTGTCGAATCGCTCACAAACGCGACCGATTTGCCGTCCGGCGAAATTGCAGGATTTTCCTCCATCCCTGAAAAGTCAGTCAGGCGCTCGAACGCGACTTCCGGGGGTCGGGCGGTCCGAAGTTGCCATCCCCGGAACCACCAGGCAAGTACGGCACCTGCCAGAATCATCGCGGGGATTGCGACTTGTGAGAAGACTCGAGCAAGAGTTCTCCAACGCCCTGCGTTTGTCTCGCGCACCGCGGCTTCGCTGCCCGATTCGATATTGGAAACAAGCGAATCGAGTTGAAAGGCAAGATCGCGGGCTGACTGAAAGCGTTCGGCAGGAGATTTTTCCAGGCAGCGCCTCACGATGCGGTCAAGTGCTGGCAGGATATTCAGTTTTGATGGCAGTGGAGCCGGGTCTTGGCGAAGAATGGCGGAAACCAGATCGGCGTAGCTGTTGCCCCTAAAAGGCCGTTCGCCGGAGAGCATCTCATAAAGGACAGAGCCGAGGCTGAAGATGTCGGAGCGGGAATCGACAGCAGGCCCGCGGGCTTGCTCGGGAGACATGTA
>DATDMO010000354.1:0-9855 GCA_036518755.1 Candidatus Acidiferrales bacterium
GTTTCCGATGTCCGAAAGCAGCGTGGCATTTTCAAGTGACCTCAACTCCAAATTTACGCCCACGCGCTTCCATTCATCCGCCAGCGCCTGCCCGAGTAAGCGCGCCGATTCTTCCGTCGAAGTTTTCAGCGTCAGATGGAAACGCATCCCGTCCGCTCCACGACGGAAGCCCGCTTCATCCAGCAGCCGCTCGGCTTCCTTTGGGTCGTAGTTGTATTGCCTCACGTTCGGGTTGTACGCCCAGTGATTGGGCGGCAGCAAATTTGCCGCCGCCTGCACCTCGCCGCGCAGCAAATATTGAATCAGCGTCGGACGGTCCGTCGCATACGCCAGCGCCTGCCGCACCTCGCGGTGCGCCAGGATCGGATCGTCAAAGTTGAACGCCACGTACGCGATCACCGTTCCTGGCTGTTCCGTGGCGATCAGGTTGGGTTGCTTCGTCAGTGCCAGAACCGTATCCGGCGTAAGCGAGTTCACCCCGCCGATGTCAGCCGTGCCCTTGCGCAATTCCAGCGCCCGCACCACTTCTTCGGGGACCACGCGAAACCGCACACGCTCGATATTTCCGCCGCCATCGCCGCCAAAATATTCCCGATTCCTCTGCAGCACAACTTCTTCGTCCTCTTTCATGCTGACGAATCGAAACGGCCCCGTGCCGATCGGATCAATCGCCACCTCCGCCCCTGATCCCTTCGGGACAATCCCCACTGCAGGGCTCGCTATGTCCCACAAAAATGACGCATCCGGCTGCGTCAAATGAAACACCACCGTGGAATCATCCGGAGTCGTAATTCTGTCCACTGCCGGAAGTAGCCCGCGCTTCGCCGTTCTCACCGCCCCCGAAAAAATCGAATCGAACGTGAACTTCACATCCACTGAAGTAAGTGCGCGCCCGTCATGGAATTTCACGCCGTGCCGCAAATGAAATACGTACGTCCGCGGGTCCGGCGTGTCCCAGCTCTCGGCAAGGTCCGGGACGATATTCATCCGCGCGTCGTGCGCCACTAGACTATTGAAGAGCAGCCCATCCAAATGCTGCGATTGCGCGTCCGTCCCGATGCGCGGATCCAAGCTGATCGGCATCGTCTCAATCAGAAAGGTGACTGTCCCCGGCGCCTCAGCGCCCCTTCCACCCCCGCACCCGCCCGCCACCAACGCACACAGCACCACACACGCCAACGCCCCTCGCACCCGATTGCAATCCTCGTGCGCCACGTTTGCTTCGTAGGGGCGTAGCACTGCTACGCCCGCCAAACACACTTGGCTACCTGTAACCCATTCACCGCTCGTCCCCGCGCCTAGCCGTTTCCGTCATTCCGAGCGAAGCGTCCCGCGGTTTTGACTTTGCGCGAAGCGCCGGGACGCGCAGTCGAGGAATCTCTCTTCGATGTGGCCTTCGGCAACCTTCTTGAGCGGTGCGGGACTGTGTTCAGATTCGGCAACCAGCCTACCTGTGCCGACCACTCCCCCGCGCAACCTTCCCCAAAATCGTCAGATGTCGCGCCCCCGTTGCCGACGGCACATTGCTCGGCCGTCCGTGATACGTCTCATATGCCAAGAGGGCAAACCCAAAAGCCTCCTTGGCTTCCACCGGCACGCCGAAAAGACTGGCCTGTACCACCTCGATTCCCGGCAGCGACGCCGCCAGTTGCGCCATCATCAGCGGATTGCGTGCTCCGCCTCCCGCCACAATCAACTCGTGCACTTTCGCGCGCGGCAAAATAAACCGCCGAAAGGCATCGGCAATCGAAAGCGCGGTAAACACCGTCGCCGTGCGGATCAAGTCCGCTGCGCCTGCATGGTGCCGCTTTCCCCACGCCATCAAAAAGTCCGCGTAGGTGCTTCCGAATTGTTCGCGCCCTGCCGATTTGGGAGGCTTCCTTCTCAGGTAGGGCTCGCGCATCAGTCTCGCAAGCAGTTCCTGAATCGTTCGGCCGTCCAGCGCAATGTGCGCGTCGCGATCGTATGCCGCGCGTCCTCGCGTGGTCCGCTCGATCAGTGCGTCCACGATCATGTTTCCCGGCCCCGTATCGAACGCAAACACATCCTTCGGCCGCGCCTTCGCGGGAATCACCGTCACATTCGCAATGCCGCCGATATTCAGCGCGACGCGCCCGCGCACCGCGTCGCGGTAAAGAAGATAATCCGCAAAAGGCATTAATGGCGCGCCCTGTCCGCCCGCCGCCATGTCCGCGGGACGGAAATCTCCCACCGTCGTGATTCCCGTGCGCTCGGCTATGACGCTGGCATCGCCCACCTGCAGTGTGGACGCGGTCCGCACCCTGCCCTGAAATCTTCCATTTGCGCCCAGGTGAAAGATTGTCTGCCCGTGCGAACCGATCAACGAAATCTTCCCCAGCGCCACGCGCCAGCTTCGAGCCGCCCGAATCGCCGCTTTAGCCAGTTGTTCGCCCAGCAGAAAGTTCAGCTCGCTGATTTCCGCCGTCGTCGTGGCTTTCCCGTTCGCCAGCCGCAGAATCGTTTCCCGCAGATAAGGCGGAAACGAAGTATGAAAATGTCCTTCAAAGCGCGCCTTCAACTCCGGCGGCGCGCCCGAAATTCGCGCCAGCGCCACATCAATCCCATCCGCCGACGTCCCCGACATCATCCCCATCACTAGCATCGCTTTGTTATCGCTCCCCGCGCATCTCGTATCTCCACCCCGGTAGCACGCATTCTCTTTTACCTGTAGGGGCACGGCGTCCGCCGCGGCGGATGCCCGGCAAACATGCTCGGCTGCCTATAAACGTCTCACCTCTCACAACCAACAGAGCCGTCATTCCGAGCGGAGTGTCCCGGGTCTTTGGTTTTGCGCGAAGCGCCGGGACACGCAGTCGAGGAATCTCTCTTGGATGTAACGCTCGCCTCGCTGGCAAATCGCTCCGGTTCTACCTTTGCCGTACTCGCCAACATGCTTGGCTCGATGTTGCCATTAACCGCTGGGCCTGCAGACGTCGAGCGCCTACTCCAATTGCTTCTGCATCGCCGCCAATAAGTTCAACGCCTCAAGCGGCGTCAGCTTATTCAAATCCGCGCCGCGTAAAGCATCCAAAACCGACTGATCGAGCGCCGCAAAACTCGTTTGCTGCGGCTCTGGCGCCACAGCTCCCGGCGACAATTCCTTCGTCAGTCTCTCTTCACTGCGTTCGTGCCGGCGCAAAATCTCGCGCGCGCGCGAAATCACGTCGTTCGGCAATCCCGCCAGGCGCGCCACTTCGATGCCATAACTTTTATCCGCGCTCCCCGGCTCAACGCGCCTCAGAAAAATGATGTCATGTCCCGCCTCCTGCACCGACACATGCACGTTCTTCACTCCCGGCAGCAGTTGCTCGAGCTCCGTCAACTCGTGATAGTGCGTGGCAAACAAAGTTCGAGGCCGCGCGCCTCCGTGCAAAGCCTCTACCACCGCCCACGCGATGGAAAGCCCGTCAAACGTAGCCGTCCCACGCCCCACCTCATCGAGCAGCACCAGGCTCGCCGAAGTTGCGGTGTTCAAAATCGCGGCCACCTCGCTCATTTCCACCAGGAATGTCGAGCGCCCCCGCGCCAAATTGTCCGACGCCCCGATCCGCGTGAAAATCCTGTCGAGCAAGGGAAGCCTCGCCTGTGCCGCGGGAACGAAAGACCCCATTTGCGCCAAAATCGAAATCAGCGCCGCCTGCCGCAAATAAGTCGACTTGCCGCCCATATTCGGCCCGGTGATCAGCAGCAGAAACGGCGACTCCTCTCCAAAGTACAGATCATTCGGGACGAACCGCTCGCCCCGCTGTTCAACCAGCCTTTCGATCACCGGATGCCGTCCGCCGGCGATCATCAACTCGCCGCGGGCCTGTTCGCCTGGCCGCGACTTTCCCGGCGTAGCCGCGCTTTCCGTAAAGGTAGGTCGCACGTAGTTTCGCGCCGCCGCGATGTGCGCGAAATTGCCCAGCACGTCCAGTTGCGCGATGGCCGCCGCCGTCCGCCTCAAACGCGCCGCCTCGCGCGCAATCGACTCCCGGATTTCACCATAAAGCCGCCGCTCAATTTCAAGCGAGCGATCTTCGGCCGTCACCACCTTCCGCTCGTACTCACTCAACTCTTCCGACGTGAATCGTTCGGCATTCACCAGCGTCTGTTTGCGCTGATAGTCGGCGGGCACGAGCGCCAGGTTCGGCTTCGACACCTCGATGTAATAGCCGAAAACCTGGTTGTAGCGAATTTTCAGCGAACCAATGCCGGTCCGTTTCCGTTCCCGCTCCTCCATCGCGGCGATCATTCGCCGCCCGTCCGTTAGAATGTCGCGGAGTTCGTCCAGCTCGCGATCGAATCCGCGACGGATAATGCCCGGCTCGCTAGCCACTGCCGGCGGATCGTCGGCAATCCCTCGTCCGATAATTTCCCGGACATCCGCCATCTCATCGAGTTCATCCCGCAGCGTTCTCAGCCGGTTGCCAATCTCTGCTTCGGGCGATTCATCCGGCGAAAGTAACTTGCGCAGCCGGGGAATCCGGTCGAGCGAGCTCTTCAGCGCGGTCAAGTCCCGCGGCGTGGCGATCCCGAGCGTGATGCGGCTGGTCAGCCGTTCGATGTCGAGAACGCTCGCCAGTTCTCTTCGAATTTCTTCGCGCGCGATCGTGCGCGACTTCAGTTCCGCCACCGCGGTCAGTCGCGCCTCAATTTCCTCGCGATCGATTTCCGGCCGCAAAATCCAGGACCGAAGCAGCCGCGCACCCATGCCCGTAGCCGTTTCGTCGATTGCTTTCACCAGGGTAGTCGCACCTGGATCGTCGCTTGCTCCCGCCGCCTCCACCAGTTCAAGATTTCGCACCGTCACCTGGTCGAGGACCATCGCGTCCTGCTGTTCGTAGTATCCGATGCGGTCGAGATGTTCGAGCCCGCTCGGCGCGCGCCTCTCAAGCGCGGCAGGTTCGCTCGCTCGCCTCGCTCCAATAGCGGAGGTCTCGCGCAAGTAGTGAACGATCGCTCCCGCCGCTGCCGCCGCCTGGGGATGTCCGCTCAGGCCGAGCCCTTCCAGAGCCACGATGCGAAAATGCTCTTCGAGTTGCCGCACGGCGTAGCTGCGCTCGAAAACCCAATCATCCAGGCGTGTCTCTACCGGTCCGGAGCCATTTGTTGTCGCGGAGTGGGCTTCGGGAAAAAGTGTCGCGGGCCGCGGAAGCAAAATCTCGCGGGGCCGCAAAAGTTCGAGTTCATCGCGCAGCCGCGCCTCCGCGTTAGCCCCGGCAAATTCCGTTGCGCGAAATTCGCCGGTCGATAAATCCGCGTACGCGAGGCCGATCTTCGTTTCCGCGTGCCGGTTTGCGCCGCGTCCGCTCGGTGCGCTGGCGACTGCGGCCGCGGCGCTGCGCGCGACCGCCGCCAGGAAATTGTTTTCCTTTGTGTTCACAAGCGAAGCGTTCGTCGCCGTTCCCGGCGTCACCACGCGCACCACTTGCCGCCGCACCAGCTTCTTTCCAGGACCCGGTTCTTCCATCTGCTCGCAGATGGCCACTTTGTGTCCCGCACGAATGAGCCGCGCAACGTAAGTGTCGGCCGCGTGGTAGGGAACGCCGCACATCGGCACTGGATCGCCTTTTTCCTTGTTCCGCGAAGTGAGCGTGATTTGCAGGACGCGCGACGCCAGCACTGCGTCTTCGAAAAACAGTTCGTAGAAATCTCCGAGGCGAAAGAGCAGCAGCGCCGCCGGATGCTCTTTTTTCGCGGCGTGATACTGCTGCATCAGTGGTGTGGTGGGTTCCGTCATCGGCGCACACAACCCCGTGCGGGGAAGCGGGTCAGAGCAGCGATTATGCTGACTCGCTCGCCCATTCGCAACATGTTAGGCGGTGCGCATCGCTGAATTTTATTTCATCCGTCTTTTGCAATCGGCCGCTTGCCCTTGCTATTCTGTTTTTGTCATGGAACTCACGCCTCAGCAGCTTGGATTTCTCGCCCAGTTGCGCTCGCGCGGCTTCGATATCGTCGGCTTTCCGATGTACGAGCAATACATCGGCGTGCGCAAAGGAAATTGCGGCGCACTTCTCGCGCCCGTGAACGGCGACGGCTTCAAACTTTATGGCGAACCCTCCTATCTGGTTGCCGGAAGCCTCAGTGCCCGCACGATCCAGTCCGATGGCCACTGGTTCGTTCGCAAAAAAGACAAGATCGCCGCCACTCCCGAGCGCACCGCCGAACTTGAATCCTTCGCGGCGGAACTCGCGGACGCGCTGCTTCCGGTAGCGTAAGCGAAGTTTCGATATCGAAGCTCGAAAAGGCCCGTAACCCACACAAAACAAAATGCGCGACCCATTGTGCGTCGGCGTGAATTGGTCTCAGTTCAACACATTTTGGCTGAAGCTTCGAGATAGACGTTCTAAACCTCGCCTAACTTGCACAAAACAAAAGCGGGCGCCCCGAATCTTGCCGCAGGAATCATGTCTAACTAGGTCGCAATTCGTGCCACGCCGGGGGCGCGAATCCGGTCGCCAGCGACCCAAAACGGTTGACCGCAATAACACGGATTGACTTTTGCGGCTGGTAGCAGGATAGTCGCCGCGTTCGTCCGTTCCGTCACGGTCCGGAACGAAAAAATACTAATAGCAGTCGGCTCGATTTTTTGAGCCGCCCAACCTGGTGACGAGAAACCGATCTCGCCCCGGAGGAGGGCCTAATGGGTGGGAAGCAATTCGCAGTGTGTCTCCTCGCGCTGGCGGCAAGCGCCGGCATTTTCCTCCGGGCGCACAGCCAACCCCGCGGCACAACACGAAGCGCCGCAGCAAGAGTTTCGTCACGCCCAAGTTTTGGCGGCGAAAAGGAATCCTCCAAAAGTATTCCAAAAGCGGGCGACCGAAAACCCGATTACAAAACAGTTGAGAATCGAAATCGCGCGGGCGTGCCTCATCGGTCGCGAGCGGCGCTCGGTGCCGTTTCACTTCCGATGACGTTTGAGCCGAATGTGGGACAGGCGGATCCGCGCGCGGCATTTGTCGGGCGCGGAAGAGGAATGACGGTTCTGCTGATGGACGGCAGGATTTCCGTGCGCGCGGGGAACGGAGGTGCTTTAGGCATCAAGTTTCAAACTCGCGGCGAGGAGACGGAAACGGCGGCAGTGGGGCGCGGGAATTCGCGCGACGCGACTCCGAACGGCGCAGAGTGGCGCGGCGAAGAGAAGCTGGCGAGCGAAAGCAATTATTTCATCGGCAACGATCCGCGCAAGTGGCGCGTGCACGTGCCGCATTTCGCGCGTGTGGAATCGCCGGACGCGGCGGACGGAATCGGAGTCGCGGTCTATGGCAATGACGAAGGCCTGGAGTACGACCTGCGCCTCGCGCCACAAGCAGATGTTTCGAAGCTGCGGCTGGCGCTGACGGGAGCTCAACGCGTGCGGATTGATTCGTCAGGAAACCTCGTGCTGGCGGTGGGCGGAAACGAAATGCGGATGAAGCGGCCGGCCGTCTACGAGTACGAAGAAGTAGCCACACACTGGCATTCGAAGCCGAGGCGGCAGCATCGAGCGCTCGGGTCGGGCGGACCGAGAACGCATTCGACATACAAGCCGCGAAAGCTGCGCGAGCCCCGCACCCATAGGAGGCGCCGCAAGCCTCGGCCGCTGGCGATGCGTCACAGCCGAAAAAGCGAAGGGCGCGTGGATGCGGATTACGTGCTGGAAGCCGACGGTACGGTGGGCTTTCGCTTGGGCCCGCATGATCCTGAGGCGGCGCTCGTGGTTGATCCTTCGCTTTCCGTTTCTTACGCGACATTCCTTGGCAGCGCCGGAACCGATGCAGCAGCCAGCATCGCGGTGGATTCAGACGGGAAGATTTACGTGGGCGGCACCACAACCTCCGAATCGACTTTTGCGGAAACGTCCGGAGGGATCGGGCCCGCCGACGGACCGGCGGAATTTTTCATCGCGAAGATAAACCCCGGCGTCACGGGGCCGAGTTCGCTCGTCTATCTGACATTTCTCGGCGGAAGCGGAAGCCAGAGCGGAGGGCTGATAGCAGTGGACGGCTCCGGAGACGCAGCCATCATGGGAACAACTACTTCGACAGATTTTCCGGTGACCGACTTGAGCGTGCCGACCAATGGGCTCATCAGCGGCTCAGGAGACGATGTGATAGTCAGTGAACTCGACCCTACCGGCGGTCATTTATTCTTCTCGACGATTTTTGGCGGCAGCGGCGCAGAATCGCTGAATGGGACGGGAGGAATCGCATTCGATTCCTCCGGTGATGTTTACATTGCGTCGGATACCACGACGACGCCGGTGGATAGCGCGTCCACAGATTTACCGGTGACAGCCGGAGCATATCAGACCACTTGGGACGGAGAAGCTAGTGATGGTTTCCTCGCGATCTTCCAGCCGCCCTTGGCCAGCGGCGGAGCGGCTACGCTGAAATATTGCTCGTATCTGGGAACAAACTCGGCGGGCGCGCCGGGCGTGGGCGGAATCGCCGTGGATGGGTCGGGCAACGCATACATCGCGGGGTGGGCGTCAAGCTCGGCAGGGAGCTTTCCGAGCACGAATGCGTTTCAGGCGTCGTATGGGGGCGGGACGTCGGACGCATTCTTGATGAAGATATCGCCGCTGGGCAAAGGCTCGCAGGATTTGGTTTACGCCACGCTGATCGGCGGCTCCGGAAGCGATCGGGCTTTGGCGGTGGCGCTCGATTCTTTGACGACGCCGAATGCATATGTAACGGGAACCACGCAGTCACCCGATTTTCCGGTGCATGGAACGACCGGGGCGTATCAGAGCACGCTGCACACATCGGCAAAGGCCAACGCTTTTCTGGCGATTGTTGGCCAAGACGGATTGAGCGGACAGACGTCGCTTAAATACTCGACGTATCTGGGAGGTTCGGAGACGGACGCAGGGCAGGGAATTGCGGTGGCCGCTCAAAATGCCGTTTACGTTACCGGACAAACTACTTCATGGGATTTTCCGTGGCACGATAATTTGCAACCGTTCAACGGGGCGGGCGATGCATTTGTCGCGAAACTCGACCCAACTTCAGCGGGAAGCGCGTCGTTGATTTATGCGACGCCGCTCGGCGGCACATCGCCGACGGGAGGAAGCGCGAGTGCCGCGGGGAATGGAATCGCAGTGGACGGCTCCGGTCACGTTTACATAGCGGGAGAAACCACGGCAGCAAATTTCCCAACCGCGGTGACAACTGAAAATCCCGTGACCGGTTTCCAGACTAGTTGCGCGAGCTGCGGACAGACGCCTCCGGCGAGCGATGCGTTCGTCGTCGAGATCGCGGAGGGCGCGTCTCAAGCGCCCAGCGTGTACTTCTCGGTTCCGAGCGTGCCGTTTACCGGGGCGGGAGTGGGACTTCAGTTCGCGGGAGTGCTCAACGGCGGAGAAGCTCCGCTGATGATCTCCGCAATCAATGTGACAGGACCAAATTCAGGGGATTTCGCGCTGACCGGTCAAACAGCCTGCCTAGCGAAGAGCATCACGCCGGGGCCGCCGACGCAATGTTCATTCGAAGTGGGGTTTACGCCATCGACCGACAATTTCGAATCGGCATTTGTGTCCGTGGCGGATAATGCGCCGGGAAGCCCGCAGATTCTCGAACTGCGTGGATTGCCGAGCGGGCCGCCATCAGCTTCCATTTCGCCGGCCTCTTACGATTTTGGCAGTCAGCCCGAGAACACCAGCAGTGACGGCCAGACAATCGCGTTTTCCAATATGGGTGGCCAGCCTTTGACGCTTTCGGCATTTAGCATCGGAGGCCCCGATGCAGCGCAGTTCTCGGAGCCAGCAAGCACCTGTTTCAGCGGTGTGACGCTGGCCTCGGGAGCGAATTGCACGGTGCAGGTGATGTTCGATCCAAAATCAACGGGCGTATTTCACGCGGAATTAGA
>DATDMO010000355.1:0-2128 GCA_036518755.1 Candidatus Acidiferrales bacterium
AAAGATATCCTGGGGAATTGCGCTCATCGCGGAAAGTGTTCCACGTGGCCAGCCCGTATGCGCCGATTTTTCCCGCGGAGACTGCGGACTCCAAAAACTGAAATGCTTCGCTGATGCGGCGGCGGAATTCGGCCGGGGCCACTTCGCTCAACTGCGTTTCCGGATTGTGCAAATAGAAAACGTCCACGCATTCGACGCCCAGATTCCTGCGGCTACGGTCCAATTGATCGGAAAGATAGCCTGGAGCCATGCAGTGGCAGCCCGCCGCGATATCCTCCGGACGCAAAATCCCGCGTTCCACGTACTCGCGCGAAAAATATTCGTTGGCATCTTCAGGCATCTCACCATCGGGGGTCAGGAAGCCCGCCTTGGTGCACACAACGATCTCTTCGCGGGAAAATTCGTCAGAGGTCAGGGCCTTTAACGCCGCGCCCACCGAGCGCTCGCTGCGCTGCAGTCGGTAGTTGATCGCCGAATCAATTACATTTACTCCTCCTTGCACGGCGGCGATGATGGCGTTCTTGTACGCCTCATCGGTCGCACCATCGGGTTCTCCGAGATACGTCCCAATGCCAATCGACGAAAGCACCAGCCCGCCCTGCACGTCGCGGAAGTGACCGGCGGCGGCGCGTCCTTGAAATCTCGCCGCATAGCGCAGTGTCGCCTGCGCTGTGGCGCGCCCCGGTATCTGACGGTCGGCCGATTGAGCAGATGCCATTCGGACCCTCACTTCAGTAAGCGCGCTGCAAAATCCCCGCACGTAGACGCCGGTCGTGGCCCCGTCCGCGAATCGTCACGAAACGCGCGCCGCTATTTCTTCAATGGGCTCGCCCGATAGCCCTTGCGCATCGATCATCTCTCTTGCCTGCACTCGAATCTTTGGAAGATATCGCGCGAAAGCGATCGCTCCTGCAATCGTCAGAGCTCCGCCGATCGCCACGGTCAAAGGAGCGCCGATATGGCCCGCCGCCGCCCCCTCAATCAGCGCCCCAAACGGCGCCATGCCCATGAACATCATCGAATAAACGGCCATGGTCCGGCCTCGCAGCCGGTCCGGCACCATCGACTGAACGAGCGTATTGGACGACGACATCTGCGTCATCACCGAAAAACCCACCGGCACCAGCAGTAACGCCGAGAGAATCCACCAGCGTGACAGTGTGAACACGATTAGAAACACCCCAAAAGCGCCGCAGGCAATGGGAACTAATCTCCCTAATCCCCCAACCCCCCGGCGTGATGCAATCATCAACGCTCCGCACATGGCTCCCACGCCGGTGGCTCCCATCAATATCCCCAGCGTCCTGGCATTCCCGTGCAGCACTCTCGCCGCGAATATCGGCATCAAAACTGTGTAGGGCATTGCCACCAAGCTCACGAGGCCGATCAGCAGAAGCAGCGCGCGTATCGGCGGAGTATCGCGCACAAAGCGAAATCCTTCCGCAATATGCTCAAAGGGAGACGCGTGGTGCGTGACGACAGGCTTCCGCGGGATCCGCATCATGAGCAATCCCGCAATCACGGCAATGTAACTCACCGAATTCGCGAAGAAGCACCAGCCCTCGCCGATGCTGGCCACCAAAACTCCGGCGATCGCAGGCCCTACGATTCGTGCCCCGTTGAATATCGTGGAGTTCAACGCGATCGCGTTCATCAGATCTTCGCGCCCAACCATTTCCACCAAAAATGATTGGCGAGCCGGAATGTCAAACGCGTTCACCACGCCCATTAGCGCCGCCAAAACGATCACTTCCGATACTGTCACCCGTTTTGTCAGCGTCAGCATCGCCAGAATGAACGCAAAAATCATCGACGCAACCTGCGTGGCGATTACAACCTTGCGCCGGTTGAAACGATCCGCCACCATTCCGCCCACCGGCGACATCAAGAAAACCGGTATCTGCCCCGCGAATGCCACTGTCCCTAGCAGCAGCGATGATCCGGTCAGCCGGTAAACCAGCCACGCCTCGGCAACGTTGTCCATCCACGTGCCGATCAGCGAGATCGATTGTCCGCTGAAGAACAGTTGGAAATTCCGGTGCTTCAACGACCTGATTGTGTCTTGGAATCGCGAACGGCTCGCCACCCCGTGGGCCGCCTCAGTGTCCGTTGTGTCCGCTTCTGCCAT
>DATDMO010000356.1:0-2483 GCA_036518755.1 Candidatus Acidiferrales bacterium
GCGGACCGAACCTCTCGGATGAAGAGCTCATCCTACGCTACTACGCGGGACCGGAATTCGTCGACGCGCTCAAGGCCGCGCCGCCGAGAAAAGAATATTTAGACGCGCGCAAGCCGCTTGTGAAGTTGGTCGAAGAGCTGATCCAGAAAAGAGATACGGGGCACGTCTATATACACCGCAATAATTTTACGTTGAGCGCGGGCCGGCGAGTTAATTAAAATTTCAGGTTAATCGAGAAAACTTTCAATCCGTTTTCTCCAAAAATTTTGCGTCTTGGCGGCGAATAAAGCCAGGCGGATTGCCTCGTCTGGAGTGAACTTCCAACCAGTCGCCCTTCGAGCTCACCACCTCGACCCGCGTTCCCGCGGGAATATTGGCCACGACCCGGGAAGCAGAAGACGGCGACTCAAATAGAGGCGTCGAGTCTCTGGTTTCATACGCTCCAGCTCCCGAAGCCCGCCGGGATGTCGGCGCTGAAGCGGGAACCTTGGCCGAACGCGCGGTACCCTTAGATTGTTGCTCGTCGGTTTGGGGCGGCGCTTTACGGGGAGAAGGCTCGGATGCTTCGGTATTAGGCCGCGGGCTCGAAACCACATTCGGATATTGGTCGGACGGCTCGAGGGGAGCCGATGGCGACGGCTCGGGCGACTGGATAGACGACCCGGGACGATTGTCAACCGGACCCGCGCGATTGCTCTCTCCCCGCGACAAAGAGCCGGGGGCATCTGCACCGAACGGTCGATCCGGTTTACCTGGTTCTCTGAGCAGGTCCGTTCCGAAATAAACGCCGGCGGCGGCAATCGCAATCAGGAAGACGAGGCCAAAAAAGGTGGTTGTTGAATGGGTACCTTTGCGTTCGTGCGCCGGCGGAAGCGCCGCGTCACGACGCGCTCCGGATGGGACGCTCTTCGCCCTAGACGAGCTTGCGGCGGTATTAATGGGTTGCTCACGTTCGGTCCTGGAACTTGCATCGGCTGCAGTTATTCCAGCAGATTGGCCCAACCTCACGCCGCAGTTTCTACAAAAATTGTCCACCGGCGCGACTTGCGCGCCGCATCGGCTACAAACCATCGACGAAAGCCTCCTTGCATCACCTTCCGCCAACCTACGAATACCGCGCGAATCTGTCAATTAGCTGCCGAGCATTGAATTGAAAATGCCAAGCAGATAAAAAATCGTTCCATGAGCAAACTTCGCAGCCTCCGTGAAGCGATCGAGCGCGATGTGCAGGATGGCATGACGATCGCGATGGGCTGCGCGTTGGAATCTTTGATACCTTTCGCCGCCAGCCATGAGATCATTCGTCAGAATAGAAAGGATCTCACGTTGGTTGCGCCCATCTCGGACATGCAATTCGACCAGTTGATCGGCGCCGGTTGCGTCAAAAAAATCATCGCATCATGGGTGGGAAATGTCGCTGCGGGGCTGGGCCACAATTATCGCCGTGCTGCCGAATCGGGGATTCCACACCCGATCGAGATCGAGGAGCACTCGAACTTCACCATCGGTCTCAGTCTTCAAGCGGGTGCGATGGGAGTTCCATTCCTGCCGACTCGCACGATTCAGGGAAGCGATTTCGCCGAAAGCGAGCAATTCAGCCGCATGCATTGCCCGTTCACCGGCGAGCGGTTAATCGCCGTCCGTGCCATTCGTCCGGATCTGACAATTCTGCACGTGCAGCGGGCCGATCCCGACGGCAACGCTCACGTCTGGGGGAATTTCGGCGTCATGCGCGAGGCGGCACTGGCCGCACGAAAAGTCATTGTCACTTGCGAGGAAGTGGTGGACCACGCAGTCATTCTCAGCGATCCCAATCGCACCGTCATTCCGGGCTTCGTCGTCTCGAGCGTCGTGGCGCAACCGTTGGGCGCGTATCCCTCGCCGACGCAAGGCTATTCGCGCCGCGACGATGACTTCTACTTCGAATACCACCGGGCGACCCGCACGCGTGAAGGTTTCGAGCGTTGGTTGAGAGACTGGGTGCTCGATCTCGCTGACCACGAAGCTTTTCTTGATCGCCTCGGCCAAAATCGGATCGAGGCTCTACGACCCAAAACCAACGCACTCGCCGCGCCGGCGAGCTTCAACTACTGATCGCAACAAAGGAGGACAATATGAAAACCGTGTCGTCGTTAAAACTCAGCGATGAAGGCTGCGATATCATCGTCAGCGCAGCAATCGACAAAGCCAAGGAGTTGAAACAGATCGTCAGCATCTGCGTGGTCGATGCCGGCGGACATCTAATGGCATTCAAGCGCATGACCAATGGCCGAACGCATAATACGCTGATCGCACAGGCCAAGGCACGCTGTGCGGCGCTCACCACCGCAGCCACAGGAAAGAAGGGTCGGGATGGAGCCGAGATTCCGGATCACCAGGTGCTCGCGCAAACTCTTGCCGTGGGTCCCGGTTGGTTCATCAGCATCGAAGGCGGCTTGCCGATTGCGGTCGAAGGTCAGTGCATCGGCGGCGTCGGCTGCAGC
>DATDMO010000357.1:0-3174 GCA_036518755.1 Candidatus Acidiferrales bacterium
CAGGAGTGCAAGCGCATTCTGAACTACGCCGCGGAAGAAGCGGAACGGCTCGGCCACAAGCATGTGGGAACCGAACACCTCCTTCTGGGAGTCTTGCGAGAGGAAAAGTCATTTGGCGCCGAAATCCTGCTGGAACGGGGATTGCGGCTTTCCACCGTGCGCGAGGAAATGGTACGCAGCGCGGGAGAGAAGGTGCCTGTGAACCGTCCAAAAGAGGCTTCCTTGCTGGCTGAATTCAGCCGCGATTTGACGCAAGCGGCCATGGAGGGGCAACTCGATCCGCTGGTGGGCCGTGACAACGAACTCGAGCGCGCCGTGCAGATCCTGTGCCGCCGCACCAAGAACAATCCGGTGCTGATCGGCGAGCCTGGCGTGGGCAAAACGGCAATCGTGGAAGGCCTCGCCCAGCGGATTGCCGATGGCGATGTGCCGCCGTTTTTAGCGGACAAAAGAATCCTCTCCCTGGACCTTTCGCTGATCGTGGCGGGCACGAAGTACCGCGGGCAGTTTGAAGAACGACTGAAGACCATCATGAAAGAGCTGATGGAAAGCCAAAACGCGATCATCTTCATTGACGAACTGCACACGCTGGTGGGAGCAGGTTCGGCGGAAGGCTCGCTCGATGCCGCCAACATTCTGAAGCCCGCGCTAAGCCGCGGCGAAATTCAATGCATCGGCGCCACAACTCCGGCAGAATATCGCAAATCGGTTGAAAAGGACCGTTCGCTCGAGCGGCGATTCCAGGCTGTGAAAGTTTCCGCACCGAATGAAGAAGATACGATTAAGGTATTGCAGGGCGTGCGGGACCGCTACGAGAAATTCCACGCAGTGAGCTACACGGAAGACGCAATCCAGTATGCGGTTTATCTCTCGAACCGCTACATCCCGGACCGATTCTTGCCAGACAAGGCGATCGACCTTCTCGACGAATCCGGCGCGCGCGTGAAATTGCGGCAGGCCATGCTGCCGGACGAAGTGGCCGAAGTGCAGAAGCGCGTGAAGTTCATCACCCACCGGATGGAAACGGCCATCGCGAACCATGAGTTCGAAAAGGCGCGATTCTATTCCGAGGAAGAGCGCAAGGAGAAAGAGCACCTGAGAACCTTGCGTGAAAAACTCAAGATCGACGACTCGTCCACAGGAATTGTGACGCGGGAAGATATCGAGGAAGTGGTGGCGCGCTGGACCGGCATCGCGGTGATGTCGATCAAGGAAGATGAGCAGCAAAAGCTGTTGCGCATCGAAGAAGAGCTGCACCGGAGGGTGATCAGTCAAGATAAGGCCATCACTTCCTTGGCGCGGGCCATTCGCCGGAGCCGGGCGGGATTGAAGGCGCCGGGCAGGCCAGTCGGGTGCTTCTTGTTCCTGGGCCCCACAGGCGTTGGAAAAACTGAAGTGGCGCGGCGGCTGGGCGAGTTCCTTTTCGGCAGCGAGAAATCGCTGATCCGCTTCGACATGTCCGAATACATGGAGAAGCATTCCGTTTCGAAGTTGATCGGCGCCCCCCCAGGATATATCGGCTATGAAGAAGGCGGGCAATTGACGGAGCGTGTTCGGCGCACGCCCTATTCGGTGATCCTGCTCGACGAAATCGAGAAGGCGCATCCGGACGTGTACAACATTCTGCTTCAGGTATTCGAAGACGGCCAGTTGACGGACGGGCTCGGCAATACCGTCGACTTCCGCAACACCATCATTATTCTTACGTCGAACCTTGGCGCGCGGCAATTGCAGAAGCAGTCGGGGCTTGGCTTCCAGTCGGCTGACGAACTCGCTGCGGCCAAGAGCCAAGACGATATGGTGATGACCGAAGTGAAGCGAGTTTTCAATCCCGAGTTCCTGAACCGACTGGACGAAGTGATTTTGTTCAATTCGCTCACGGATCAGGATCTGTTGCTCATTATCGATCTGCTGGTGAGCCAGATCAATGAAACGCTGGTGCACCGGCAGGTGCAGATTGCGCTGACGCCCGAAGCCCGCCAATGGATTCTTGAGAAGACCTGCAGCGACAGGAATTACGGCGCGCGGCCGCTCCGGCGCGCCTTGCAAAAGTACGTCGAAGACCCACTCTCGGAAGCTCTCATACAGGGCGGACTCCAAAGACCCGCGACGCTCGAAATTTTCCTCTCCGGCGACGCTCTTTCTTTCCGCCCCGTTGTGGAAGCAACCCCGGTGGCCCACTAAGAATCCTACACGCGCGAGCCGGATTCAAACGCATCCGGCGGGGGAGCAAAAAAAATTGGGCGGAGTACTGCGGCCTTGACGAGAAGGATGGCCGCCAGCAGCGAAACTGTTTCGCGCGCCTTGGAAATTCTAGCCGTTGTGTGCTTCCTCTCTCTAGCCTCCGCACAATCACTTTGGGCTCAACAGGCGCCCCAACCGGCCGGGCAGCAGTACGTCATCACACGGATTGAATTTGAAGGAAACCGCCGCGTCGCGCGGGATACCCTGCTCACGCGCATTTTTTCACGGCCAGGCGATCCCTACAGCGCCGATGCTGTCAGGCGCGATTTCCTGGCGCTCTGGAATACGCAGTTCTTCGAGGATATTTGGCTCGAGGTCGAGGACGATCCCCGGCAAGCGAATGGGAAAATAGTAATTTTCCACCTGAAGGAGCGGCCGATCATCCGCCGCATCGAGTACAAAGGCAACAAGTCGATCACGGAATCGGATATTCTGGACGCCTTTAAGCAGAAGAAAGTGGGGCTAAGCGTCGAGAGCCAATTCGATCCCACAAAAATCAAGCGGGCGGAAGTAGTTATCAAGGAATTGCTCGCCGAGCACGGGCGCCAGTTTGCCACGGTGAAGCCGACTTACGAGCGCATCGCGGCCAGCAACGCCGTTAAATTGGTCTTCAACATCGACGAAGGGCCGAAGGTCAAGGTCGGCACGATTACTATTGTTGGGAACAAGGCTTTTTCCAGCCGAAGAATCATCCGAACCATGCGCCACGACCGCCCTTACGGCATTCCACTCGGCATCACCTACATTCCCCTAATGGCCAAGACCTTTGACCGGCCCAAGTTGGAAGAGGATCTTGAAGTCGGCGTCCGAGGACTGTATCAGGATCATGGCTACTTCAAGGTAGTCGTGGATGTGAAGGATCTGAAAACGGTAGACGAGAATCGCGGCGGAATCCCCCTGCCCATACCCGGAATCGGTTCGAAGCACGGC
>DATDMO010000358.1:0-5112 GCA_036518755.1 Candidatus Acidiferrales bacterium
GTCGCTCAAATCCGTGACCATGCAATCGAAGTCTTGCGTACTGTTGCGCACCCAATCGATATCCTTCTTTCGCGTGCCAGCGTTGATGACCAGCAAGAAGTCATCTTCTCCTAGGCGATGCACAATGACATCATCAACAAACGTACCTTCTGGGTAAAGCATCGCTGAATACTGCGCCTGACCGATCGCCAGCCGTGAGGCGTTGTTCATGGTGATGCGTTGCAACGCTGCCAGCGCGGCACCGGGCGAGCGCTCGCTGTGAATTCGAATATCGCCCATGTGGCTGACGTCGAACAGTCCCACACTCCGGCGAACGGCTTGATGTTCGGCAATCAACCCGCCGGTCGATGGATACTCGACAGGCATTTCCCAGCCGCCAAAATTCACCATCTTCGCACCCAGGCCTCGGTGTAGTGCGTTCAGGGCCGTCTTGCAAAGAGCGGCTGCCGTTGAATCGACCAAGAATCCCTCCGTTCCGTCAGTTGAATTTCGACACCCTTCAGACCACCGAAGCTCTTGCGTTTAGTTCCTGAAGCGGTGGGGTACACCTAGAATGTCTTTTGGCGTGACGCTCTCCTCCGCGCAATGCGCTTATTGTAATGGAGTCCGCTGAGAGGCCGGTTAGGCTGACTTGAAGCAGAAGGAATTGTGACCACGTTTCGCATCGTCGATCCCCGTGTCCCCGAGACATGCTTGAGTATTGCAAAAGCACGGCATAGCATACGACTTCCTTGTCAGTAGGTCGACTGCCTCAAAGGATGATCGAACACAATTCTAGCCGGAGGGATATAATCTCGGCCAGTATGCCAAGGCTGGAAACTCTCTACCAAGTGGCCGACCGCGTCGCGACCATCACACTGAATCGTCCGGAAAAACTGAACGCGTGGACCGCCGTGATGGAGCAGGAGGTACGGTCCGCGATCGAAGACGCCGAGCGAGACGATCAGGTTCGCGTGATCGTGCTGACTGGAGCGGGACGAGGATTTTGTGCCGGCGCCGACATATCGCTCCTCAGCAACGTCGCGGATCGGGGCCTTGACGAAGGCTCGCGGGACCGAGCGTTGCAAAGCGGTGCAGTGCGGGAAGGCGTTCGGAGTGATTTTCAGAAGAAGTACTCCTATTTCCCCGCAGTCGAAAAGCCCGTGATCGCCGCGATTAACGGTCCGGTCGTTGGCCTGGGCCTAGTCATCGCGCTGTACTGCGATTTGCGCTGGGCGTCGGATGCCGCCCGGTTCAACACTGCATTCGCTCGGCGTGGACTGATCGCGGAGTATGGAATGGCATGGATGTTGCCCCGTCTTGTTGGCCTCCCAAACGCGCTCGACTTGCTTCTATCGGCGCGGACGATCGATGCGGCCGAGGCGCATCGCATGGGGCTTGCGAACCAAGTTTTCCCGAGCGATGTCTTCTTGGAAAAGGTTGGGAAGAACGCACGTGATATGGCAACCGACGTGAGTCCCCGCTCGCTGCGAGTGATCAAGCACCAGGTCTACGACGCGATGTTCCAGACGCTTGCGGAAGCCTTTGAAACTTCCGAGCGCGAAATGCTTGCGAGCTTGCAGAGCAACGACTTCAAAGAGGGCGTCGCGCATTTTGTCGAAAAGCGTGCTCCCGCTTTCACCGGCAGGTAAGAGTTCCAAGTGAAATTCGAATATAGCGACAAAGTGAAGGCTTTGCAGCACGGGCTACAGGCCTTCATGGACGAGCACATTTATCCAAACGAACAGCGGTTTCTCGATGAGATCGACCGCAATCGCTGGGCTCCCACAAGAATCATCGAGGAACTGAAACCAGAGGCTCGTGCTGCGGGTCTCTGGAACTTATTTCTGCCAGACAGTGACTATGGCGCGGGGCTGACAAACGTGGAATATGCTCCGCTCTGCGAGATCATGGGCCGCAGCGCGATGGCACCGGAAGTCTTCAATTGCTCAGCGCCCGATACAGGCAACATGGAGGTGCTTGCGCGATATGGAACGCCGGAGCAAAAAGAGCGATGGCTTAAGCCCCTTCTCGCCGGCGAAATCCGTTCGTGCTTCGCCATGACCGAACCTGCAGTCGCGTCATCGGATGCGACGAATATCGAGTCGAGTATCGTTCGAGAAGGCAGCAAATACATCATTAACGGCCGCAAGTGGTGGGCGTCCGGAGCGGGCGACCCGCGATGCAAAATTGCTATTTTCATGGGAAAGACCGATCCTTCGGCGCCCGTTCACAAGCAGCAGTCAATGATTCTGGTGCCGATGGACACGCGCGGGGTAAACGTCGAGCGGTTGCTTACGGTGTTCGGCTACGATCACGCGCCGCACGGCCACGGCGAAGTCACGTTTGATAATGTCCGCGTGCCAGCATCGAACATCTTGCTTGGCGAAGGTCGGGGATTCGAGATTGCGCAGGGGCGCCTAGGGCCGGGCCGCATCCATCACTGCATGCGCTGCATTGGGGTGGCCGAGCGCGCCCTCGAAACGATGTGCAAACGCGTGCAATCCCGCGTGGCCTTCGGTAAACCTCTTGCAGAACAAGGTACCATCCGCTCCGACATCGCGAACTCGCGGATGGAGATCGAGCAAGCGCGCCTGCTCACTCTGAAAGCGGCTTACATGATGGACACAGTCGGAAACAAGGAGGCGCGCGCCGAAATCGCGATGATCAAGGTAGTCGCCCCGAACGTGACCCTACGAGTTTTGGATCGGGCGATTCAGGCGCACGGCGGTGCCGGCGTTTCGCAAGACACGTTTCTCGCCGCCGCCTGGGCTGGTGTGCGGACACTCCGAATGGCTGACGGACCAGACGAAGTTCACATGGAAGCGATCGCCAAGAACGAGCTGAGAAAGCCGGCGAAATCCCCGGCGTGTTCTGCGTCTTGAGCGCGACAGATTACTCTCGGTCGAGTCCAGTCGTAGCCAGAAGGAGATTTCATGCCTCCACTCGTGATTGAGACGCCGCACTCTCTGAGCGATTTCGTGGGCCGCGAGATCGCGCTGACGGATTGGTTCAAGGTAACGCAGGACCGCATTCACCAATTTGCGGAAGTCACGGAAGACCGGCAGTGGATCCACGTGGACCGCGAACGCGCGCAGAGAGATTCGCCTTACGGCACGACGATTGCACACGGTTTCCTGACACTGTCTCTCGTAAGCCGCTTCATCCGGCAGGCGATCGAGATTCGAACCGGCCCGCGAATGGGCATCAACTACGGTTTGAACCGGGTCCGCTTCCCTTCTCCTCTACGCTCTGATTCGGAAATTCGCGCCCGCGTAAGCCTCCTTTCGGCGAAAGAACTTCCGAATACCCTCGAAGCCACCTTCGTGATATCGGTGGAAGGCCAGGATAGCGAGAAGCCTCACTGCGTGGCGGAATGGATCGTCCGCTACTACGAATGAGGAGCCGGTCCGCCAGGAAGCAGCACCGCGCCGTCGCTCAAAGCAAGCGTGGCTCAAATTGATACGCTTTCGATAGATTGCATTGAAGCGCGGAGGAGAGTTTTGACGACTTCTGGCATCGAGGCGAAGCGCGCGTCTTTTGTCAGCCCCTTATGATAACGGCAGTAGATTTGCTGGACGATTACCGCAATCTTGAATCGAGCGAACGCGAGGTAGAAGGGCATTGTGGACACGTCGCGGCCAGTCGCACGCGAATATCGCTCGACAAGCTGTGCACGCGTTAGGTTTCCGGCATACGTCGAAGGACCCCAACGAATTTTCTGCAGCTCGTCCGGATCATGTGGATCGATCCAGTAAGCCAGAGTGGTGCCTAGATCAGTGAGGGGATCGCCGATCGTGCTCATCTCCCAATCTAGCACGCCAATAATCCTGGTGGGGTCACCTGGATCGAGCACCACGTTGTCGTACTTGTAGTCGTTATGGATGAGCGCGGCTTCACTCGTTGCAGGCATGTGGTCCTTCAGCCAAACGGCGATGCGCGCGACCTCCGGGAGGTCGTGTGTCTGGGAGCCGTAGTAGCGGTCAATCCAGCCGCTCATCTGTCGAGCAAGATAGCCTTGTGGCTTGCCGAGAGCATCCAGCCCGACAGCTACGTAGTCCAGCCCGTGGAGACGGGAAAGATTGTCAACAAACGACTCGCCGAGGCGCCGGGCCGTCTCAGCTGAGAACGCCAGGCCCGCAGGGGGATCGCGGCGAACGATGATTCCTCGGAGGCGTTCCATCAAATAAAAGGGCGCGCCCAGTATGGAGTCGTCATCGCAGTACAGCAGAACTTTCGGCGCCAGCGGGTAAGCAGAATGCAATTTCGATAGCACGCGATACTCGCGGCCCATATCGTGCGCGGTTTTCACTTTGCTGCCATAAGGTGGCCGGCGCAACACGATTTCTCGCTCGCCGATACGCAGCAGGTAAGTCAGATTGGAATGGCCGCTGGGAAATTGCTCGACGGCTAGAGCTCCAGTTTCATTAGGAAACGCGCTTCGCAAGAACGGTTCGAGCCTGGCCAAGTCCAGTTCCTCGCCCGATCTCACGGCCTCAGGGTGGTCTCGAAAGTCAGCCATTTTCTTTCTGGCCCAATGCACTATCGATAAGTCAGTAATGAAGGATCGTCGAGATGCGGAAACGCGTTGAACGTGCTCAATGTAAATTGTTTGCCCGAAGACAAGAACTCGCTGTAAGAGCAATTGCGCGACATCCATGTTGTGCGCAGTGTATCGCGCGGCGAAAGATTCAGGGCGCGCTGCATAGCCACGCCAATGGGACCGCCCGAGCTGAAAATGACCACTTGCTCGCCACGCGTACTGCTGGATGTGAGCTTCGAGAGTCCGCGGTTCACTCGGGAACAGAATTGCGGCCAGGATTCTACACCTTGCATGGGAAGCTCTCCGTCGACCCACCTGCCTACTACCACCTCGAACATCTGCTGAAAACTCTTGCGTTTCTTTTCGTGAGTGTCTGCGTTCTGAAATATAGCGTGCAAGTCGCTGATCCCAGCGTCGCTCTGCAGAAGGTCTGGAATGCTCTTCCGCAGCACTTCCTCTCCCTGATATTCGTCGAATTCTTGTATTACGACTAGTTCTGGAAAGGGAACTCCCAATCCTCTATAGCCCTTGGCCACGAGTCTCGCCGTGTCGACTTGTCGGACGCACGGTCCGGAGTAGACGCGGTCAAA
>DATDMO010000359.1:0-5533 GCA_036518755.1 Candidatus Acidiferrales bacterium
ACCGGCGGTTCTTTTGGAACCGTTTTCGGCCAGTCGATCGTTCATAGCTCCTCGATCGAACTTTATGCGGCGGTCGGCATGGCCGCCTTCATTTCCGCCGGTTACAAGACTCCCCTGGCCGCTGCCGTCTTCGTCGCGGAGGCCACCGGCGGTCACGCTTTCATCATCCCTGCGCTGATCGGATCGGCTGTGGCGTATGCCGTCTCGGGCGATTCTTCCGTTTCAGGCGACCAGCACTTGCATGAAGGCGTCAGGGTGCACGAGCTCAGGGACATCAGGGTCGGCGAATTCATGCAACGAAACGTAGTTTCGGTCCAGGCTTCCATGACTTTGCGGGAATTCGCGGATGTAATCTCGCCTCACTACCGCCACTCTACTTTTCCGGTTGTGGAGGGTCACCGTATCGTTGGAATGGTTCCATCATGGTCGCTTACTCGCATTCCCGCGGCGAAGTGGACGAGGACTACTGTATCCGACATCACAGAGCGCAAAGTCAGGCGTGTTCCTCCTGATTGCGACGCTATGGAAGCTCTGCGCTTGCTGCTGAGTGAGAGGCCGCAGCCCATGCTTCTAGTGGTTACTTCAACCAGCGGGAAATTGGAAGGCATCGTTACCAAGACGGACATCCTCGAAGCATTGAAAGCCCACGGCGAACATGCTTTGGAATTGGCTGATGAAGCGCTCTGACTGCGCTTCTCACAAATGATTTCGTAGGAGCTCACGAATGCTCGATTCTCCACTCCCCGAAACCGAGACCTCGCCAAGATCAAAACTACCGGGAAAAGGAAACTTCGGCGTGGCCCTGGAGCCCGAGGTCATCAAAATCTCAGGCTATGCGCTGCTGGTTGGTGTCATTGGCGGCCTCGTCGCCGAAGGTCTGCTCGAACTGATTTATTTCTTCACCAACGTATGCTTCTACGGAAAGTTCTCCTTTGCGATCACCAGTCCCGCGCACAATCACCTCGGGCTCTGGGTGATACTCATCCCCACGCTCGGCGGCCTTCTCGTCGGAGCGATGGTTTATTACTTGGAACCCACCCTCAAGGGCCACGGCATCCCGGAAGCCATGGAAGCCGTGTTATTCAGCCACAGCAGGATGCGGCTTCGCGTGGCATTCCTGAAGCCGCTGGCCACCGCTCTTGCCATCGGAACGGGCGGACCCTTCGGTGCCGAGGGTCCGATCATTCAGACGGGCGCTGCGTTCGGTTCGCTTTTCGGCCAGGCGGTTGGTCTCACTCCGTACTACCGGCGCGTTTTGCTCGCCGCCGGCGCGGCGGCCGGAATGGCGGCCACCTTTACGGCGCCTCTCGCCGGAATTCTGGTGGCCATCGAACTGCTCCTTTTCGAGTTTCGTGCCCGCTCCTTCATCCCGGTCGCTCTCGCAGCAGCCATCGCTACAGGAGTTCGTATCCACTTTGCGGGCTGGGCGCCTTTATTCCCCATGGCGGCCTACAAACTGACCGGCATGAATGAACTGTGGCTTTTTGGCGCTATGGGCATTCTGATGGGGATCGTCGGCATCGCGATGATCCGGGCGCTGTTCTGGATCGAGGATCTCTTCGATCATCTCCCTCTCAAACGCGCGCTTATCTGGTCGCCGGCAATTGGCGCCGCCATCCTGGGCGTCATCGGATACTTCTATCCCCAGATTTTCGGCACGGGTTACGACACTATCCGCGACATGCTCAATAATCGGCTCTCGCCTGCCAACCTCCTTGGCGTATCCGTCGCCAAGTTCTGGGCTCTTGTAATCTCTCTAGGCTCGGGGACCACCGGCGGCGTTTTTGCTCCATCCTTAATTGTCGGAGGCGGCATTGGAGGAGCCTACGCCATCGCCTGTCAGCATTTCTTTCCGCATCTCGTCAGCGATCCGGCATTTTACGCGCTCGTGGCCATGGCGGCGGTCTTCGGAGGCATTGCGCGCGCGCCATTTACCAGCATCGTGTTTCTATTCGAGCTCAGCCACAATCCGAATTCGCTGCTTCCGCTCATCGTCTGCGTCATGGTTGCCGATGGCTTCGTGCGCCTCTTCAGCCGCGATTCCATCATGACCGGAAAGCTCGTCAAGCGTGGCCTCATCGTGCTTCAGGATTACTCCGTGCCTGTCCTCATGCGGGCGCGCATCGACCAGGTCATGCGCAAGCAATTTTCCGTGATGCAAGCCGATACCGAGCTTCGCACCATCCTGCAGAAATCTACGCCCGAGAACGTGGAACTCTTGCCCGTCGTGGAAAAAGACGGCACGCTCCTGGGCATCGTCGAGCCTCACGACATGCTGAAAGCCGACACGCAAGACCACCATTTCACCATGCGCGAGCTTGCCCGCCAGGACTATGTCCGTGCTTACCCGGGTGACTTGGTTGACCGCGTGAACCGCGAAATGCTCCTCAAAAATGTCGAAAATGTCGTTGTTGTCGAATCCCACTCGAGCCAGAAGCCCATCGGCATCGCTCGCGCCAACGACATCCTGCAACTCCGCCGCTGGCTCATGGAAGAAGAAACCCGCGAACAAAAGCCGCCGCTGAGCCATACGCCTGCATGAACGCCTTAGCATCCGTAGGGGCATGACATGTCATGCCCGGCAAACATTCTTGGCTATTTCCTTGCCATCCGCCGAGCCGCTCTTGTAGCGCCGGCGTCTCGCCGGCCGTTTGGCCGCTATTTATTTAGCGCGCCAAGCTCAGCCGAGTCCTATCGGCCTCGTCGGTCACGCGTGTCTGGTCCGTGATCCAGTTCACTTCCCAGGTTTTTCCTCCATCATCCGAAAAAGACTGTTCGAAGTGCGGTGAATTCGTCGTCAGCTTAGTCCAGACGTATCGAATCAATATGGTTTTGCCATCGATCGCATCTTGAGCGAAGAACTCGCCGCGCCCATTTTTGAGTTCACCCGCCTTCCGGCACGAAGAAAGGCTACGCCGTACCGTGGCCTGCCGAAATATCCACTTTCGCGTGATACGATATAGCCACTTTGGCACGGTCTTTTTCGCGACAAGAAAGAGTCAACGAAATGCCCGGCCATCACGGATTTGTGGCATCGTGAGTTTGCGGATGTTGACGCGGGAGTCCAGGATGAGCTTCAAAACAATTCTCATTGCCGTGGACGACAGTGAGTTTGCGGCGCGCGCTGCCGACGTTGGTGTTGAACTCGCAAAATCACTGAAGGCCAAAGTTGGCTTCATCCACGTTTTTGACCCGTCCGTCGGCCCTGGCGCCACGTGGGGCGTGCCAGCCGACCGGTTGACCGAGATGTCTGAACAAGCAGCGCGACATCTCGTCGCGACCTTTCGGGAGCGAACAACCATCCGCTCGGGCGTTCGCGAATTCGTCGAATCCGGCAATCCCGCGTCGAAGATCATTGAGGTAGCCAATACCTGGCACGCCGATCTCATCGTAATGGGTAGCCATGGGCGCGGAAAGATGGGGGGGCTTCTTATGGGCAGCGTCTCCCAAGAGGTCTTGCATCACGCTCCTTGCCCTGTGCTGGTTGTGCAGGCGCAGAATTAAACACTCCAAAGGAAAGTCCCAATGATCATGTTCCTTGCCGCGAAGCCAAGTAGTCGCAGAGGTTTTTGATGCGCTGTCGCACCACTCTTTCGTTCTGCTTGTCGAAGTAGCGGAAGATGGGACCCCAGGTAGGCATATCCGATGAGCCGTGGGCAGAGGGGCCTGGCCCGAATTCGAGGATGTTCGAGACATACTCATATGGGAACTTGCCTAGATGACGTTTTGCGAGTGTAGTCAGATCGGGTGGAGGTGTCTTGAGCAAGGGCGCCAGGGGACCATGGCCCTTGGCGTCCGGGCCGTGGCAAGCGGCGCAATATTGCTGGTACATCTGCTCACCCGTGGGCATGTAGGCTGGCGGGAGCTGAGTTTGGTCGACGCCTCGCCCGGCACTGGCAACGCAAGCGATCAGCAACAGAGCAACGAACAAAACCACCCGTCGAATCGCCATAATCCCCTCCGCGCTAATCCAGTTTGGCTCGAGGACGTCGCCATTCCTGACGCAAGAGTATCTCTCTGCCGGCAGTTTACACCCGGGTCCTATTTTGCCTGGTGCGACTTGATGTAATTCGTCAGGTTCGCAATTCGCAGTCTCACTTCAGCGCTATCTAACCCCTGCATCCTAAAATCGGGGCCCCAGATGGGCATCTCAGCCGGCCCGTGTGCCGGCATCACGACGCCGCTCCGTAATACTCTCGAAACATAGGCGTCGGGAAATTTGCCACCGTGCCGGCGAGCCAACGTAGTCAAGTCGGGCGGCACCCGGTATGGGGGAGGGGCAGAGCCGCCACCTCTCAAATCATTTCCGTGGCAGACGGCGCAATGTTGGCTATACAGCTCAGCGCCGGACGGCGCATTCGAGGGCGCTATGGTTTGTATGGACTCCAGGTACTTCACGAGATTCTCCAGCCTCACATTTCCCCGGTCCACGTCCGATTCGATTTGATGAAAAATAGGACCCCAAATTGGCATCTCCCGGGAGCCGTGCGCCGCCGCGATCTTGTCGCCCATGATCATTTCGCGCACGTACGCCGCTGGAAACTCCCCTCGATTATTCCTCGCCAAGACAGTCAGATCGGGCACCTTGGCCTTCAACGCGGGCGCTGCTGGGCCCTTTCCCGTTGCCGCCACGCCGTGGCAAGAGGCGCAATAAGCCCGGAATAACTCCCGTCCCTCGACAGAACGGATCAAGGGGGTAGGCTGTTGCTCTGCCTTCGGGACACGTTGAGCTTCAGTCTGCTTACCGGCTCCGCAGAGGGCGCCGCCGAAAAGCACAACGGTCAGCGCGAATCGCTTGTCTGTCCTCACTCAACTCCCTCTTGCCTTCGGCAGCGACATGAATGCTCGCGTTCCCGCCAATGAGTGGCGCCTCGCGACTGCGGCATCTCGGTTACTGCAATGCAAACTAGACAAGGCCGATTGGCCCCTTATCGGGATCTTGGCCTGGGCGAACGCGACTCAAGCTTTTCTCTTACGTCCAGGACCCGCTAGCTATAGAGCCTCTCGTAGAGCCACATCGCGGCCACCAATAGTGTTAAAGCACCGGATGCGAAGGAAAAGACCTTGAGAACAGATTCCAGCCGCTTAAGTCGGTTGATGATTGTCGCGTACTCATTCTTCGTCGAACGCTCCGTTTCTGAGACGAAAATTGTATCTTGCTCACGCGTTACGAAAATGGAGCGATGAATCGACAGCGCAATCAGAATCACTGTGACGACCGCCCAGATTGCAATTGTCACTGGCAGCATCATTTGCGACTCCTTCCAGCGAATGTATAGCGTGCGCGAGCGCAAATCTGCTGTGACGTATTACGTATTGAATGGTGACCTGCGTCACAAAGCTCAAAGAGCCAAAGCGGTGCTTGCCGCGCTTCAACCGCCCTACGGAACAGCCGCAAGGTCTCAGCGCTAAACTTCAGACCAGCGAGTATAGGTAGAACGCGATTCCGGCGGCCACGAGCGGGCAGCCGATGAGAAGAAAGCACATGAATGCCAGAGGATGCGTCCAGGGTAACGTCAGCATCTGCACGAGC
>DATDMO010000360.1:0-2647 GCA_036518755.1 Candidatus Acidiferrales bacterium
TTGGGCGTGTAGTCTTTTCCGTCGAATTCAAATGTGGTGGGAGCATCATCCACCGTCGTCACCGGTGTCACCACCGGCTCAAGGTTCTCGACCGCATCATCGAAAGCTGCCGCGTAAACAAATGGCTTGAAGACCGATCCCGGCTGCCGGCTTGCCAGTGCATGGTTGAATTGGCTTTCGCCATAGTTGCGTCCGCCGATCAGCGCGCGGATCTCTCCCGTATGAGGATCCATCACAACCACAGCCACCTGCGCCGGCGGCACGGTTTGGCCCTTTTTCTTCCAAATGGCGTAACGCCGCGCAAGCAGCTTGTCTATATTTTTCACGCCGATCTGCACAGCTTCGCTGGCCGCGCGCTGTAAATCTGGATCCAGTGTCGTGTAGATGCGGTAGCTCTGGGTTTCCAGATCGTTCTCCGAAAACCTTTCGAGCAAATGGTCCTTCACCATATCCACAAAATAAGGTGCCGGACTGCTCTCCACGCCGCCGTTGACGAACTTCAGCTTGGTCTTCTTCGCGGCGGCCTGCTCATCCGCCTTTATGTAGCCATCGGCAACCATCTCGCCGAGCACGCGATCGCGCACGTCGTCGGCGCGGTCCACGTGTCGCTCAGCGGACGAATAACGGTTCGGCGCGCGGATAATCCCGGCCAGAAACGCTGATTCGCCGGTCGTCAAATCCCGCACGTCCTTCCCGAAGTAGGCCTGCGCGGCCTCGCCAAATCCGCGGATCGCAAAGCTCCCGCGGTTACCCAGATAAATGTCGTTCGCATACAACTCGAATATCTGTTGCTTCGAAAAACGCTCGTCAAGTTCGCCGGCCATCAGCACTTCCTTCAGCTTCCGGCTCCATTCGCGTTTCGTCGTGAAGAAGAACGTCCGCGCCACCTGCATGTCTATGGTGCTGGCGCCCTGCGCCTTCCGGTCCCTGCTCAGGTCGTAAAAGGCCGCTCCGAAGACCCGCACCATGTCCAGCGCTCCGTGTTCGAAGAAGCGCTTATCTTCGGCGGCCAGCACGGCGTGGATCAGCACCGGCGGCAAATCCTCGAACCGCACTATCCTCCGTTTTTCGCGCGAAGTGTCGAATAAATTCGTCAGCAGCACCGGTTCGATTTCCGCCGACTCCATTGTCGTGCCGTCGGAAAGTTGCGCGATGTGCGACACCTCGCGACCCGCAAAGGTTACGCGCAGTGCATTGTGGCCCTGGAAGTACGACGTGGAAGAAGGGCGGATCTCGATCGTCGAGTCCGTGATGTGAAACTCGCCCGGCGCGCTGGCCACAGCGCCTTCCTGATAGCCCGCGTTACGCAGGTAGCTCGCTAAGTCGTCTTCGCGCAGCGACTCCCCGGTGAAAATGCGCCCTGGGGCCGAATACACACTCGAGGTGTTTTGGTAAATCTGGCCAGTGAGGCGCTGGTCGATCAAATGTCCAAATTGAATGTAATATCCGGCGAAGACAATCGTCGCCAGAAGGAGCAGAACCAGCGCGGTTCCCAGCACCCCGATCCCAAGACGGGATGTCCAAAAGCCCCGGGCGATTCGAATCCGCAATAGGTTTCTCCGGCCGGTCGCGCACCAAGCGGCAAGGCGCGATCAGGCGATTCGCCGCTGAGAGCTGGTTTGCCCGGCGTCTTTCCGATCAACCAAAAAGCGAAATCCTATTTTAGATCGTATGATTGTCCGCGTGTGGATGAAATTGCAACGTGAGTTGATAAACCTCTAAATCGATCGGCACCGAGTAGTCCAAGCTGATCGTAACGCTTCCGTTCGTCACGTCCACCTGGATATCGTCCTTCTGCGCCGGAATCGAAAGTTCCTGTGCCTTCTGCCAAACATCATCGCGGATGTCGTCAATGCTTTTCTTCGGGTAGCCCGTCAGTGCGAACCTCGATTCGCTCTCAATGGCGTCTTGAAACTGATAATTGGCGAAATAGACGGGGACCACTTTGGCTGCTGCGAAGATCATTGAGCCGAGGATGAGCAGCGTAATAATGAGGTTCAGCTTCGAACTCCCGCGCTCCTTCATCGTCTCCCCCAATCGCAACACCTGGCTCCCCTCCCTCCGTCCAGTTCTCGGCTGGATTTCTCCAAGGCTAGCATGGAGGCTATGCCTCTGGTGACACCCAGGAAAGTCCGTGTTTGCGATCGGTTAACGCCGGGAAGTCGAAGGGAGCGACGACCAATGCTCCAACGACAAGAAGTAGGTGGGCTCCGCTCAGTACGCCCGCGCGAAAATAGCCTTTTCACCGGCGGCCTTGCCGCAATAGACGCACTTGCCTCCGCCACCGGCAGGCTGGTCCATGGGGATACACCTCATGGTCGCCTTGGTCTCTTCCTTGATCTTCTCTTCGCATTCGCTGCTGCCGCACCACCACGAAAATGCAAAGCCCTTTTCGACCGCTTTCTTGAATTCGCCATAATCGGAGGGCTCCGCCGTATTCGACTTGCGAAATTCAAGCGCGCGCTCGTAGAGTGACTTCTGAATTTCCTCCAGCATTCCCGCCACGGCCGCGGCTATCCCCTGCTGCGGCACGAACGCCTTGCCTTCCTTGCCCGGTCGATCGCGCCGCGCCAGCACCACCGAGCCCTTCGCCACATCCTTGGGACCAAGTTCCAGCCTCAGCGGCACTCCCCGCATTTCCCAGTCG
>DATDMO010000361.1:0-7055 GCA_036518755.1 Candidatus Acidiferrales bacterium
TATTGGTGACGTGATTCGACGAGTTGAAGGTCAGTTGCGAGCTGCCGCAGGTCCCGCCCGTCACATTCTGCGCCGTCCGGTTCCCCCATTGGTCGTAGGACCAGGAGAGTCCACTGCAGGTGCTGCCGGGAGCAGACATGGTATAGAGCCGATTCACGCCGTCGTAGGTGTAACTCCGATTGAACTTTCGATATGCAGGATATGCCAGGCAAGCAACTAAGACAAATGCCTGGTTAATCGAGTAACCGGAAACTGACCCACTACCAGGGCGCCGAGTCCCTCGATTTTGCAGCGACGTTCCGTTAAGATGAATCGCTTCGGATCTACAGAAAACAAGGCATGGCTCCATCCCAAAAACCTCGCGTTCGTTTTGCGCCTTCCCCAACCGGATACCTTCACGTCGGAGGCGCGCGAACCGCGCTCTTCAACTGGCTCTACGCCCGGCGCGAAGGAGGCACGCTTCTTTTGCGAATCGAGGACACGGACGTTGAGCGCAATCGCCCCGAACTCGTGGAGGGAATTCTGGAAGGCTTGAGGTGGCTGGGAATCGAATGGGAAGGGGATCCGATCTATCAGTCGCAAAGGCTTCCGCTTTACCGCGCTGCGGCGGAACGCTTGCTTGCCAGCGGAGCGGCCTTCGCGTGCTATTGCAAGGCTGCAGCTTATGCAGGCGGCGATGCAGCCACAAGCGAAGAAGATCGTGAAGGCGAGGGTGACGACGAAGGTACAAAAGCCTACAAGGCTGCCCCATGTCCCTGTCGCGAATTCAGCGATGCTGAACGCGCCGAGAGGGAGCGCGCCGGGGCAGCGCGCGCGATCCGTTTCCGTGTCGGGCGCGAGGGTGTCACGAAATTCGAAGACGCTGTTTTCGGCCCGCGCGAAGTGCAGAACGCGGAGATCGAAGACTTCGTCCTGTTGCGTTCCAACGGCATTCCCACCTATCAGTTGAGCGTGGTGGTCGACGACATCGAGATGCAAATCAGTCACATCATTCGCGGAGCCGATCACCTCTCCAACACTCCAAAGCAGGTGCTGATTTATCAGGCGCTCGGCGCCGCGCCGCCAGTGTTTGCGCACGTGCCCTTGATCCTCGGGCCCGACCGGACTCGGCTTTCCAAGCGCCATGGCGCCACGAGCGTGGGCTCCTACGCCGAAGAGGGCTTCCTGCCCGAGGCCTTTCGCAACTTCCTGGCTCTGTTAGGCTGGTCACCCGGGGACGATTCCGAGTTCCTCCGCACAAACGAATTGATCGAGCGCTTTGCCTTATCCGGCGTCAGCCGCACCAACGCCGTCTTCGATCGCGCCACACTCGAATGGTTCAACACCCAGTACCTCCAGAAGCCCCCCGCCACCGACCTCCTGCCGTTTGTTGAGCAGGAGCTGAGGCGGGCGGGGCTGTGGGAGGGCTCACAGGCGAGCCGGGACGGGGCGTGGTTTGCGCGTGCCGTGGATTTGATTCGTCCGCGGACGCGCCTGCTTGGCGATTTCACGACGTGGGCGCGCGCATTTTTCACGGACGACTTTGATTATGAGGCGGAGGCGCGGCAGAAATTCTGGAAAGATGAGCGGCTGCCGGCCATGCTGGCGAAGCTGGCGGATGCACTTGAGGGGCTTCCGGATTGGAACCACGATGCTTGCGATGCGGCGCTGCGAGGCTTGGCGACGAGCGAAGGCGTCAAGGCAGGGCTGCTGATCAACGCCGCGAGGGTGGCGATTGTGGGGCGCGCCGTCGCTCCGCCGCTTTTTGAGACCATGGTCGTGCTGGGCAAAGAGCGCGTGGTGGCGCGGCTCAGACGGGCCTTGCCAGCGGTTTCAGCCCGCTGAAATTGACCCTTTTCCGGCTGGTAAGAGCTTCTAGTCAGGCCTTCCAGGTGCGTCAAACTCGTCCAATCAATTGTGCGCCGGGGCGGCGAAAATATCGGGATGGACGGGCTTGGCCGCCGACCCAGCGGCGGCGACGCGCAACGCGGCGGTTACGGGGACTTTCACCGGCGGCAGGCAGGCCGAGTTGTTGCATGCTTGATAGCGCAAGGTCATTGGTATGGTCGTTGCGCCGATTGCAGCGGTGTCTTCTGCCATGAGCTTGAGGCGCAGGGTCACGCTGCCACTGTAGACGTCGAGAGGCTTGTCCGGTGAAAAGGCAAACTTCTTGAGGCTGCCCGGGGGATACATCGTATCGACTAGACGAAAGCCCGCGGGGACCCTCGGGGTGAGCGTGGTCGGTATCAGGTAGGTGTCCGAGGGCTTGTGCGAATTCATGTGGTATCCCTCAGCGATGTGAACGACTACAGCCGCCTCAAACGCTTTTCCGCGCGGGACAGGGTCCAGCGAAACATAAGGCTGGGCCTTTACGACCTCGGCGGCGCTCTTGGGAGTCGAAGACTCTTGAGCCATGACGATTCCGCCGAACGAAACCAAAGCCAGGATTGCGAGACAGAAGAAGCTCTTGGCGAGGTTCATAGGTGACTCTCCACTTGCTGATTGATTTCGTCGCCGTTCGCGAACGCGCCGATGTATCTCTTGATGATTTTACCATCGCGCGAAATCAGAAAGCTGGTGGGCATACCAAGCAAACCTCCGAATTTCGTGGAGATATCGTCGCTGCCCATGACGATGGGATAGTTCATGGTCATCTCATGACCGTCGACGTTGAATTGCGTGTGGTGTATGAACGGATCGACGGCTTTCTCGTCGTCGTTGGTAGCTACGCCGAGGACCGTGAAGCCTTTGCTGGCGTATTCTTGCTGCATTTTGATGAGTATGGGGATCTCACCTCGGCAAGGCTCGCACCACGTGCCCCAGAAATTCACGAGAACGACTTTCCCCTTGAAGCTTGAGAGCGCCACATTATTGCCCTGCAAATCCTTGAAGGTAACGTTGGGCTCTTCGGCCAGCTGGGCAGCCGTCCCGGAGGAACTGCCGGCAGACGTGCCGCTGCTCTTGCATCCGGAAAAACTCACCGCAGCCACTAGGATTACGATTGCTGATAGAAATGCGCTGTAGAACCGATTCATCCTCGACTCCCGCTTACTTTACAAATCGATTTAGAAAGGTTAGATGCTGCGAAAGCAACGTTAGTTCGTTGAAGAAAATCAACCCGCCGATGGCGAGCAGCAGCGCGCCACTGAAAACCTCCACGGTGTGAAGGTGTTTCCGGAAGCGCTGATAAAACTTCAAGAAGCGCCCGATACCCACTGCCGTCAGCAAAAATGGAATCGCCAGTCCCGCCGAATAGAAAGCCAGCAACAGAACGCCCTGGCCAATGGTGTCCTTGGTGGCCGCAAGCGCGAGCACGCTCGTCAGAATCGGACCGATACACGGCGTCCATCCGAACGCAAACGCGAATCCCAGCAGGAAACCGCTCACGATTCCGGGCTGGCTGCCGCCGCCTACGTTGCGCAGATGGACGTCGCGGTTAAGCCAGCGCGTCATGGAAGGGCCGAGCAGGAAGATGAGCGACGCGGCGTAAAACTGTACCGGCTTAACCTCAAGCGTATTTCCATAACGCAGATTGAGCGCGAGTCCGATTGCGACGAGGACGACGCCAACAGTGATCCCGATCTTGACCGGAATCTTGATCAACCATCCGACTAAGTGCAGCCCGAATAAGATGATCAACGCACCGGCGATCGGCGCCATCAAGTTCCGGTTCCGCAGCATGAACGCGCCGACCGCGCTAGCCGAGGCGCCAAGCGTGATGAAAACCACTGAAAATCCGATCACAAACGCGAAGGCCAGGCCCAGGAGCTTCCCGGTGCCTCCCTCGCCTTCCTTCAGTTGCTCCACACCCACGCCGGAAAGCATGGAAACGTACCCGGGCACGAGCGGCAAGACGCACGGGGAGAGGAACGAGATCACGCCCGCGAGAAATACGCCAAAGATGGAAACGTCCATCCAGTTACCTTCCTGTTTTCGACGCCGTTGAGATATCAGGCTGCAGCGTCAGGCTGGGAACAATCGCGCATTTTCCCATATCCGTTAGACGCATACTATTGATTTTTGGTTCAGGAGTTTAGGGGGCGCGAGAGTCACCAAATCAAGAGGCGAGGGTTGGCGCGGGGCCGAAAATCCTCAGGCCTAAAGACCTGAGCTACATTCCGCGCGACAGGGCCGAAATTCGCCGGCGAAACGCCCTTCGAGGCTCAGGGCAGGCCGGCGCTACACAAGCCGCGCGGCTTCAGGTCAGTGCGAGGAGCACGCCGGAAGTGGCGGGCATCCGCCGCGGCGGACTGTGGCCTGCGGGACAAATCCCGGCGCGTTCGCCGCTCGCGCGAAGCCACACTGACGATCGAAGAGAGATTCCTCGACTGCGTGTCCCGGCGCTTTGCGCAAAACCAAAGACACGGGACACTCCGCTCGGAATGACAAATAACTGCAAAAGGCGAGGCAAGGCGGACGGCACGCGCAAAGAACGCGCGAAGGTGAACGAAAGCCCTCACCCCGTGAAGGCGGGGTGAGCTACATTGAAAACCAAACGCACCAATCGGGACATCGGCGTTCCCAGGAAGACAAAAACGCCGGCAGGATGCCGGCGCTGCAAGAGCGGCTCGGCGAGCAGCGAGCAAGGAGCCATGACTGGGTTGCCGCTGGATTTCAGGTGAGGGCGGGGTGGCGGCGGTGCCACTCCGTGGATTGTTCGTAGGCGAAGGCGATCGGGAGGAGGCGCGCTTCGCCCCAGCGCGGACCGATTAGCTGTAGGCCTACTGGCAAACCCTGTGGCGTGAATCCGCATGGAATCGATATTGCCGGATTTCCGGCAAGATTGGCGGGGCGAGTGAGCCGCAGCAACTCGGCGCGAACGGGCGTTTCTCTCTGGCCCGCGATCGGGACTTCGCTTTTGCCAAGGGGAGGGGCGGTTATGGGGGAAGTAGGAGCGATAATCGCGTCCACCCTTTCGAAAGCAGCGGCAAAATCCTCCGCCACTTTGCGTTGAGCCTCCAAGGCGCGAAGATAATCGACCGCGAGCAGTTTGTGCCCGAATTCGAGGTGGCCGCGGACGTCTTCGCCATACTCCGAGGCCCGCGCGGGAAAATATCCGTGCGATTCGTGAAAGTGGCTGGCTTCGGCGACAACGGCGGTGGTCGCTTCATCGACGGAGTTCACCAGATTCGGAAGCGAGACCTCCTGGATTTCAGCGCCCAGCGACTGGAAGGCTTTTGCAGCGGCTTCGAGCAAGCGGCGCACGTCATCATCGAGACGGTCAAAGAAAAAGTGTTTCGGCCAGCCGAGGCGGCACTGCGCGGGCAGGCTCTCGCGGAGTTTGTGATGATCGGGGCGGGCCGCGCCCTTCGGATATTTCCCGGCGACTGATTCCAGGACGATGCAAGCATCGGTGACGCTGCGGGCGATTGGTCCGGCGTGATCGAAGCTGATCGCGAGCGGCACGACGCCGGAAACACTGACCAGCCCGAAGGTGGGCTTCAATCCAACAATTCCGCACAAAGCCGACGGGATACGAATTGAGCCTCCAGTATCTGTGCCCATAGAGGCGAATCCCATCCCAGTGGCCACGGCAACGGCCGAACCGCCACTTGAGCCGCCGGAGATTCGGTCTGGCGCCCAAGGATTGCGCGAACTTCCGTAATGTGGATTTTCACCGGTGATCCCGTAGGCAAATTCATGCAGGTTGGTTTTGCCCAGCAGGATGGCGCCGGCTCGCGCCAGGCGGGCGGCAACGTGGCTATCGGTCTCGGGGACGAAATCAGAGAGAATTGTGGAGCCCGCTGTGGTGCGAATGCCGCGCGTGTAGTAGTTGTCCTTCAGTGAAATGGGTATGCCGTGAAGCGGGCCGCGGTCTGAACCGCGGAGAATCTCTTTTTCCGCGAGCTTGGCGCGGCGGCGCGCAGGCTCGGCGAGGATGGTGAGGAAGGCGTGGAGTTCAGGATTCCATCGCTCGATTCGCGCGAGAGACGCATCCACGAGATCGACGGGAGAGAGTCCCTTGCGTCTCAGCAAGGAGGCTGCTTCATCAATCGAAAGGAAAGCAAGTTCGGATTCCGTTGTTAGGTTCAGGGGATCCAATCTAGACCCTGCTCTTTCCGCAGCTGGGCCAGGTGGCCCCGCGCGCCTTCAATCTTCTCGAACGATCTTACAGGATTTTGAAAAGGAACAGGCAAGCTGCGAGGGATAGGGAAAAGCGCACATGCCCGACGACTCACAGCAAGGCTAGCCTCGCTGCGCAGATTTGGCCTTCTGAGTTGGAGAGGGAGGGTTTGACTTATCCGGCTGATTCTCAGACGCATTGTGAACGATGTCCTGGCGGTTGAGAGGCAAGGCGTCGGGATACTTGCTCGCAATATAAGCAATGAGCTTTTCGCGGATGTAGCAGCGCAAGTCCCAAAGATGAGAGCCATTCGACGCGCTTACGAGTGCGCGAAGTTGAATGGTTTTGTCGGTCGCGTCCGTCACCTGAATTCCCCAGGCCTGCTTATCCCACAAATCGGATGCTTCGAGGAGCCGGTGAAGCTCTTCTCGCACGTCGTCGACGGGAAGCCGATAATCCGCGTAGAGCATCACGGTGCCGAGCAAATTGGCGCTGGTACGCGTCCAATTCTGAAAAGGCTTGTCTATGAAATACGAGAGCGGGACGACGAGCCGGCGCAAATCCCAGATCTTGATCACCACATAGGTAGTGGTGATTTCCTCGATCCAGCCCCACTCTCCCTCTACCACAACGGAGTCGTCGAGCCGCATGGGTTGCGTCAACGCTATTTGAACTCCAGCGATGAGACTAGAAAGGGTGGACCGGGCGGCGACGCCGACAACCAACCCGGCGAGTCCGGCGGATGCGAGCAAGCTCACGCCGACGCGCCGAACCTCGGGGAAGGTCATCAGCATGATCCCAACGGTGAGAATCAATACGATCATCACGACGATGCGACGCAGCACCAGGGTCTGGGTTCGTATGCGCCGGGCCACTAGATCATCCGACGCGTCCGTCGAGTACCGGGCGTAAAGCGTGTCGCTTACAACATTCGCCAAGACGATAACCGACCAGCCCACGCAGGCGATAACGCCCAAACCAAGGAAACGCTGCACAGAAACGCGGACGTCAT
>DATDMO010000362.1:0-8335 GCA_036518755.1 Candidatus Acidiferrales bacterium
AATATCAGCGTGGCCGGTGAAAACGAAATTCATCTCGCGCGGATTGGGCCTGACCCCAATGTCGCGAACGCCGTGTGGCTCTGGGGAGTTGCCGATAATCTGCGTCTTCCGGCGGTCAACGCCGTTCGGATTGCGGAGGCACTGATTGCAAAATCGCGGCAGTGAAAATCGTCGCCTTCCGCAACGCTTGCTGGCGTTCGCCGCGCTCTTCGCGATGCTCTCCGGCGTGGGCTGCGGCTACCACGTGGCGGGCCACGCCGCTCAGTTGCCTTCGGAATGGCAAACCATCGCCATTCCGGCGTTTACGAATGACACCACGCGCTATCGCATCGAACAGCGTTTCACTCAGGCCGTGATTCGCGAATTCATCACTCGCACGAAATATCGCGTCGTGCAGGATACGCAATCCGCCGATGCCGTCCTCCACGGCGAAGTACTTTCGATTGACGCCAACCCCATACTGTTCCAAGCCACCACCGGCCAAGTAACCACCATGCTTGTCACCGTGCATGCCAAAGTGCGACTGGTCGATAATCGCACCCAAAAGCCCGTCTACAAAAATGACGATATGGTTTTCCGCAACGAGTATCAGATCTCAACCGACGTGAACAGCTTTTTCGAGCAGCAAGATCCTGCTCTCGAGCGCATGTCTCGCGATCTGGCTTCGCACCTCGTTTCCGACGTGCTGGAGAATTTCTGATGCCCGACGCTTCTCCGGATAAGCTCCTTCACCAACTGCCCCACGGCAAGCTTCCGGCGGCGATCGTTCTCCTCGGAACCGATCATTATTTGCGCGCGATGTGCCGCAACAAAATCATTGAAGCAGTTGTCCCGGCAGCCGCTCGCGACTGGGCTGTCACCCGCATATCGGCCCGCGATGCTGATTGGGATGAAATCCTCGGGCTGGCTGAAATGCGCCCGATGCTCGCCGAACGCCAAGTGCTCATTATCGACGGCGCCGAACACGTCGAAGAGCTTGGCGAAAAATCGCGCGACCAGGTTATCGCCGCCATCGAGAATTATCTGGCTTCGCCCGCTCCGTTCACCGTCCTCGTCATCGAGGCCACATCTCTCGACGGACGACAGAAGTTCTCCAAGCTCCTGCACGATAAAGCGCTGGTTGTCTCCTTGACGATCGGCCCCGAGTCCGCCGCGCTGCTGGCCATGCAGATGGCCAAGGATCTGGGGACGGAGATTGACCGCGACGCCGCCGCGCTTTTGGCGGATATTATGAACGGCGAGCCCGCGCACATTCGCATCGAGCTGGAAAAACTCTCCACCTACGCGCTCGGCCGCCGCATCTTAAAAGCCGATGTCGAGGCTCTCGTGGTCGCCGCGCGCAAGAACACCGTTTGGCAATTCGCCGAACTGCTCGCCAATCGCCAGCGCGGTCCCGCCTTTGAATTTCTAAGCAATCTCTTGCGCGAAGGAGAACAACCCGCGGCGCTTGTGGGTGCGCTCGCTTGGCGGTATCGAGCACTCATCGAAAACCGCGATTCGCGATTCTCCAGGAAGTCCTTGCTCGCGGGGTTGGTCGATTTGGCCGAGGCCGATAGTCAATTCAAGTCGGGCAATCCCAATCATCGCGCCACAATGGAGTTCCTAATTGTCCGCCTCACCTCTCCAACCCCATAGCCCCGCCGCTTCCGTCCGTCGTCATTCTGCTTGCCTTGAGAAGAAAGGAAGTAGTATGCCCTTGTCAGCTCCGCGCTCATCAGCCGTCATTCTGAGCGGAGTGCGCCGGTTTGCCTTTACCATTCGCCGCCTTTCGGCGAATGCTCGGCGCACGCAGTCGAAGAATCTCTCTTGGATTTCACGGCCACCGATTCGATCCTACCGCCTCGCCTCGAAAAACTTTTGCAGCGTCGCCGCCGCACGTTCCGCGAGCACTCCCGCTGTAACTTCCACGCGATGATTCAACCCCGGCTGCTCGAAAATTGAAAAGCACGACCGCACCGCGCCTCCCTTCGCATCATCCGCCCCATAAATCAGCCGGCCGATCCGAGCCTGGATCATTGCTCCCGCGCACATTGCGCATGGCTCGATCGTTACGTAAAGCGCCGCCTTCAGCAGTCGATGGTTTCCAACCGCTCTCGCAGCCTCGCGCAACGCCAGAATCTCGGCATGCGCCGTCGGATCGCAATCCGCGATGGTGCGATTCCCAGCGCGCGCCACGATGCGACCCTCCACCGCCACCACCGCGCCCACCGGCACTTCACCGCGTTGAGCGGCGGCCGCCGCCTCCTCAAGCGCCGCTTCCATCAACGAAATGTCCGCTTCACTCATTTTCCATTCCTACCCGCGCCGGCAAATCGCGACAGAAAATACAGCACAACTCCGGCCGCGATGATCGCGCCTGCAATCGCCATCTCATTCGTTTGACCGATCACTTCGCTGCTGTTGCGCACCAGCGCCAGCACCATCAACCCCAGCGGAGGCAACCCAATCATCACCACCCCCGTCATTCCCCCGGGCACTCGAAAAGGACGCGCCAGCTCCGGCTCGCGCACGCGCAACGCCACCAGCGCCCAAAATTCCAGCACGATGCTCAATCCGGTCAGCAGCACGTCCAGTATCAGACTGCGCTCGAATCCCAGCGGATAACACGCCGCCCAGAAGATCGCGCAAATCAGAATCGCAATCCACGGCGTGCCGGTCCGTGCGCTCGTCCGCGTGAATATCTTCGGCAGATAACCATCCTCCGCCATCACTGCCGGCAGCCGGGTAAACGACATCATCAGCGCCCCAAACGATCCCACCGCGCCAATCACTCCGGCCACCGCAATTGCGATCGCCAACGCTTCCCCGCCTACCACGCGCCCCACATCCACCCAGCCGCCGGTCGCCCACATGTTCGGATCCAGGTGTGTTCGCGCCACGGCGGCCACCGGCAGAAAGTAACTCGCCACCACCAATATCACCGCGCCCAACATCGCTCGCGAATAGTTCCGCTGCGGCGCTTCTACTTCCCCGGCGACTGTCGAAAGGCTGTCCCATCCCATGTAATTCCACATGGCGATCAAAATTCCGCCCAGCAGATCGGCGTGTCGCAGCGGAATCGCAGCGGCCCCCCCCGCCCGCCCGTGAATCACCGCGAACACAATCAGCGCGACAAACGGCAGCAGCAGCGCCACATTCATCACCAGCGAGCCGTCTCCCACCGCTCGGGCTCCCGCTACATTCCATGCTGTGCACACCGCAATCATCGCGAAGCCAATCACTAGGCCACGGTGTCCCGCCACGACTTCCGGTGCCAGCCTTCCGATGTAGCCCACAACCAAATTCGGATACAGCGCCATCTCGAACACACTTCCCGTGAGTGTCAGCCACGCTTCCTGGTATCCCCAAAACGATCCCATTCCCCGCCGCACCCACACATAAAACCCGCCTTCTTCAGGAATCGCTGATGCCAGTTCGCTCACCATCGCGGCCGTCGGCAAACTCCACAGCAGCGGCGTAATCAGCAGGATCAGCAGAGTCGCGCGGTACCCGGTTTTTTGAACGATATCTTCGAGTCCGTAAGGTCCGCCTGCCACCATGAAGTACGTCGCCGCAATCATCGGCGCCAAAGTCATCTTGCCGCGCCACGGACTCCACCCGTTGCGTTTCGTCCGCGCATCATGAATGGCGGCTGTTCTCAAAAAAGCTCCATCGTTCTCAATCGAGATCGATCGCTTCCCCAATCAGGCCGCGCGCAGTGTAAATCAAAAGCCTCGCCGCCGCGAAGTTCATCACGCACTTTTGTCCGCCGCTACCTTCGGTATAAAATGCACGCTCACTTTCACGCGTCGAAATGCCGGGCGCCACACCGTTTACCGGCCCTTTTCTTTTGCAGAGAGAATTTTTCGATGGAACTGCGCAAAGACCCCATCACTCGCAGTTGGGTAGTCGTCGGCCAGGCCGAACGCCAAGAGGATCGTCCCGGTCCCTGCCCGCTTTGTCCGGACAATTCCGCGCAGTCCAACCTCTTGCTGGCTTTGCCGTCGCAGGGCCACTCTCAGGTGCGCGTATATCCTCACTTCCGCCCTCTCTACCACATCGAAGGCGACCCCGGCCGCAGCGCCGACGGCATTTTCGACCGCATGGACGCCATCGGCGCCCACGAAATCATCATCGAAACGCCCAGCCATTCGCGCACGCTCACGCAGCTCACCGACGAGGAAATCGAGCGCGTCCTCGAAGCCTACGCGCTCCGCATCGCCGATCTAAAACGCGACGCCCGCTTCAAATACATAGCCGTCTTCAGGAATCAAGGCCCGTTGGCCGGAGAGGAATGGCCGCACCCGCATTCGCAGGTATCCGCAACCACTTTTGTTCCGCGCCGCATTCTGTACGAGCTGCGCGCTGCTCGCGAATGGTACCGCGAACGCGAGCGCTGCGTTTTTTGCGACATCCTGCGGCAGGAAATTCGCCAGAAGGCCAGAGTTGTGGATAGCGTCGGCGATTACTACGCCTTTTGCCCCTATGCTTCGCGCGTCCCCTACGAAACGTGGCTGATCCCGCGCGCGCACAATCACCAATTCGAGACGCCTTCTCCGGGAGAAAACCGCCGCCATCTCGCCGCTCTGCTCGGACGCACCCTCCGCCGCTTGCTGCAAGTCACTCGCAGCTACCACATGGTTCTGCACACCGCGCCCAACAATCTACAAACCAAAGGCGAGTTGAGCGACTACTGGGCCACCATCGCGGGCGACTATCACTGGCACTTTGAAATCCTGCCCATCGTCGAAACACGCAGCAAGTCCTACAGCATCAAGGAAGTCTATTTCAATGGCACTCTTCCCGAAAGCGCCGCCGAGCATTTGCGCCAGATCGATCCCGGAACATGAAAGCCTCCATGAATTCCCGATCGCACCGAATCCACCAGCGCGGCGGAATCATTTTTCGATTCCTCTTTCTTATTTGCTTTCTCTTTTTGCTTTTTCTGATTTACTTGGCGCGTCACCCGCTGCTCGGCTTCGCCGGAAGTTTCTGGGTAGTCAACGATAAGCCCGAGGCGTCCGACGCCATCGTGATCCTCGGCGACGACAATTACGAGGCCGATCGCGCCACCCGCGCCGCCCAGCTTTTCAAGGACGGAATGGCGCCACGCGTCGTCGCCAGCGGACGCTACCTCCGCCCCTACGCCAGCATCGCCGAACTCGAGCAGCACGACCTCACCGATCGCGGCGTCCCCGCCGGCGCCATCGTTCGCTTCGATCAACACGCGGAAAATACCAAGGACGAAGCTGCTGCGCTCGCGCAGCTCATCTCCGCCCGCGGCTGGAAACGCATCCTTCTCGTCACTTCGAATTACCACACGCGCCGCGCGCGCTATATCTGCGAGCGTACCTTCCCCGCAGGCACCATCCTTCGCGTCGTGGCCGCCCCCGATTCCGAATACGATCCCCATTCCTGGTGGCACACCCGCGCTGGAGTAAAAATCTTCGGCCACGAATGCGCGGGTATGATCTTCGCCATCTGGGAAATGCGCAATTCCAGCGTCCGCACCTCCGATTCCTCGCTCCTCTTTTCTCACTCGCCCTGGTAGCCGCACCTCCTGGGACCGCTGCTCCCAGCCTGTCAAGAAGAGCCTCGCAAATTCCTCCTGTGTGGACCGCATCTGGAGTGCGGTGGCTCCGCCGCCGTCTGCCGCCCGGCCTTGCCCGGGCGTGCTCGTCGGGGTCGAGAGATCTCTACGATGTCGGCCGTGACTGCGAGTGTCCAGGGACGGGCCTTGGTTGCGCTGGTGCCTAAAACGGGACCATCCTGGCAAGGTGGCTGGTCGGTAACATCCAGGCCACAAATCCGCACTGCCTGTTTACACGCCCCGGCCCCTGTACTATAGTTCCTGCACTTCATAGGACGCGCGCCCCTGCCGCAGCGTCCCACAACGCTCAATGGGGAGATAGCCTATGTGGCGTAAGCCTGATGAGAAGCCAGCTTCGCAACCGTCCAAGACACCCGCCGCCGTCCCGGTCAATGTCAAGCCGCCCGTCGTGCCGGAGCCTCCTGCGGCCGCTCCGCCACCGGAGCCGCGGGCTTTCAAAACGCCTGCCATCGAACCGGCGGCTCCCGCTCCCGTCAGTTCCGCAGCGTCCAGAATCAATTCCGGCCTTAAAATCACCGGCGAAGTCTTTGGCGATTCAGACCTTGTGATCGATGGAGAGGTCCAAGGCAAAGTCCGCCTATCCAGCGGCCGCGTCACCGTCGGCTCCTCCGGGCGCGTCCAGGCCGAAATTGAGGCCCGCGAAATCGTGGTCGAGGGAACCGTTCAGGGCAATTTGAAGGCGGCGGACAGCGTTCGGCTGGGCCCCGCCGGCCGCGTTACCGGCAGCGTGCTCACTCCGCGAATTGCCATAGACGATGGCGCCAGGCTCCGCGGTAAGGTGGAGACGACTCCGGGCCCGCAGTCCCGTGGATCTTCTCTCGCCACCCCGGTCACGCGCGTGGCGAAAGAACTTGAGAGCGTCGCTGCTAGCGCGGACTCCGAGTAGAATCAGCCATGAATTGGACGGCCAAAGCTCGCCCCGCCAGTACCGGCGCCGCCTCCGCGGCAACGTCGCGTGCGGCGGTGCCTAAGCCCGGCCCTTCTGTTGCCCCCAGCCCCTCCGGCAACACCCGTATCTCCAACGGCCTAAAGGAATTCCTTTGGCTGATCAGCGACGTTCCGCGCGCCCGCATCCTCGATCTGGGGCCCGTCTGGCAATCGACGGTCACTTTCTTCATCGAGAAGGGCTACCGCCTTTCCACCGATGATCTGCTGCGAACTTGGAAGGAGTTCCTGACCACCGAGGAAGAGCACCTCCGCCTCGCGCCTCTCGGCGAGGAAAGAGGCATTGCTTCCGCGGCGATGCTTGTTGATAAGTTTCTCGAGAACTCGCTTCAGTATCCTGAGAATCACTTTCATGGCATCCTGGCGTGGGATCTTCTGGATTATTTCGACCCGCAGGTCATGCCTCCTCTGATGGCGCGACTCTCGAAGATACTGAGTCCCAACGGCGTCGTCCTCGCGCTGTTCCACAGCCGGGCAGTGGATCGGTTTCACCGTTATCGGATCGCGGATGCTCAAACCATTGAGCTTGTTCCCGCCCCGACGCTGGCCGTCCACGCTCACGTCTTTCAAAACCGGGAAATTCTTAGCCTCTTTTCTGAATTCCGCTCCTCGAAAACCTTCGTGGGCCGCGATCAGGTTCGCGAAGGCCTCTTCCTGAAGTAGCAGCAACCCCCTGCCAATTTTGGAACCAGCTGGCCTTTCGCCGGGAATAACCCTGCGGTCTATCGCCCTGGGAGAAGAACGCACGATGCCAAGTGAGAAGGGTACGGGGGTGTCCGAAACAGCTTGCGAGGGGGCGGATGGGTGTCCAAATTCGCCCGATTCCGACGCCGAAAGGTCTCTAATTAGAAGGGATAGGTGCTTCAAAGTCGTCGCTCTTTTTGTGGCCGCAGCGGCCGTTTTCAGCTTGCCAGGTTGCGGCGGAGGCGGCAGTTCGACCACCGTCAGCTCAGTTACTATCGATCCCACTTCGATCACCGTACCCATCAACACGCGGACCGATTTCACGGCTGTGGTCAAGCTCAACAACTCCAGCACCTCCACGACAACGACGCTCACTTGGGAAGTGAACGGCACGGCGGGCGGAAGTTCGACTCTTGGCACGATCGTGCCCTCAACCGTGGATGCCGAAGTAGGCGTGTACACCGCTCCTGCCGCCGTGCCCAGCACGGGGACCAGCGCGGTCGGCCAGGTGAGCATCACTGCCGTGGCGCAGCAGGACACATCGAGCAGCACATCGACGAAAACCGTGACGTCCAACACCGCAACGGTAACAATTGGGGTTGGCACCGGTCTGGAGGTGACGCCGACAACGGCGATTGTGCCGGCCGGCGCAGGCCATCAGTTTGCGGCACTGCTCAATAACGCGGCCGATCCGGGTGCGACCTGGGCCGTGAGTTCTTCCGGCGGCGGAGATGCCGGGACAATTAGTTCCAGCGGGCTTTACACCGCACCGCTGAGCCCTCCGCCCGGGAATTCCGTGACCGTGACAGCCACGGATGGAGCGAGTACCGCGACAGCAACTTTGAAGGTCGTTTATTCCGATCACTCCCTCAACGGACCTTACGCTTTTTCGTACAAAGGGAATGACGCGTCGGGGGTTTTGGGAGTCGCGGGCAGTTTCGTAGCGGATGGCAGCGGGCACATCGTGAGCGGCCTTGAGGACTTCGACAGTTTTATCACCGGAGTTTCGACGCAGGTCACGTTCACGGGCACATATCAAGTGGGCACGGACGGACGAGGCAGGGCCACACTGAATACCGGTCAGGGAACGACGACACTGCAATTCGTCATCAGCAG
>DATDMO010000363.1:0-13278 GCA_036518755.1 Candidatus Acidiferrales bacterium
CGCCGGCTCCAGCTCCGGCTCAGAATCGGCCAACACCGCAGCAGAATCCGGCTCCGCCTCCGAAGAAGTAACTCTTTTTCAAGCTCTATCGCCTTGGCTGTTTGACAAACGAAATCCTCGCCGCTTAGGATTGACACGGCGCGGTCGTGGCGGAACTGGCAGACGCACCAGCTTGAGGGGCTGGCGCTCGCAAGAGCGTGGTGGTTCGAATCCACTCGACCGCACCACCTACAGCAAACAGTCCCGGAACTCGCGTCGGTTACCCCCACTTTTCCTTGAAATGTCTTGCCGCTTTTGTATGATGGCGCTTCGCAAACGACGATGCGACCTTCCCGATTGTTTTTTACCGAAGCATTCGAGCGGATAAAATCCCACCGCGGGGTCGCAGACGATCGGGGCGTCGCTGCAACTTCAGTTCTGCTGGCGGTCTTATTGACGGCGCTGGTTGCGGTGACGGTCTACATTTTTGCCGCACGCATATACCCGCCGCCTGCCCCCATTACTTCCCTGGGATTGCGGATCGATCGGCAGTACGACCTCACGCTGTACGTAACCGGAGCGGCATTCATCTTCGCGCAGCTTGGACTTGGTTACTTAATACTGCGCTTCCGCGATCGCGGCCAGCGTGCTCACTTCACGCGCGGAAGCACGATTGCAGAGGTCTTATGGACCTCCGCCACGATCGTTGCATTTGTCGGCCTGGGGATTGCCGGAAGCAGGGCCTGGGCCGAGATGCGTTTCACGCCGGCAAGCCGCAATTCCGTGCAAGTAGAAGTTACCACCACGCAGTTCGTCTACACCTTCCGCTATCCGGGTGCCGACGGAAAATTCGGGCGTCTCGATGCGAGCCTGGTGAACGCGCCAGTCGGGAATCCGTTGGGCCTCGACCCGAACGATGCGTTGGGCCGGGACGATGTGGTTGTGCCGATCCTGACCGTCCCGGTAAATCGCCCCGTTGAGCTGCTGCTGCGCTCGCAAGACGTGATTCACAATTTCTTTGTGCGAGAATTGCGGCTCCAACAGGACGCTGTGCCGGGCATGGTGATTCCCATTCATTTCACCGCGGATCGAATTGGCAGGTACGAGATTGTGTGCACCCAGTTATGTGGTCTGGGACATTACAAGATGCACAGCTTCATGGACGTAGTGTCGGAATCCGACTACGAACAATTCTTGAAGAAACAAGCGGCCCTACAATGATCGTGGCAATGACTCTGCCGCCCGCTGCACATCGCCGTGACACGCGAGGTTGGGCGTGAGTTCTCCGGCTCGGGATGTGCGCGCCACCAGCCAAGCGCCCGACGGTTTTGTCCGCCGCTACGTCTTCAGCTCGGACCACAAGGTGGTCGGACTCCAATATTTCTTTCTCGCGCTCACGGCGGTGACGATCGGGATCGCTCTTTCGCTCTTGATGCGTTTTCATCTGGTGTGGCCCGCCGCGCATCTTCCGTTTGTGGCTGGCGGAATTATGGAGCCAGAACAGTATCTCGCACTTGTTACGATGCACGGCACGCTGATGGTTTTCTTTGTGCTTACGGTTGCTCCCCAAAGCGCTTTCGGCAACTATTTTCTACCGATCCAAATCGGCGCGCCAGATATGGCTTTCCCTAAGCTCAACATGCTTTCGTTTTGGCTGACTTTCGCCGCTTTCCTCTGCATGATCGCCGCATTTTTTGTTCGCGGCGGCGCGCCCATTAGCGGTTGGACGGCCTATCCGCCACTCAGTGGTTTGGGTGAAGTCACAGGCCCCGGCGAGGGTCCGGGGCAAACACTGTGGATCGTTAGCGTCTTGATCTTTTGCTTTGCGTCGCTGCTGGGATCGGTGAATTTCATAGCCACCATCATTGATATGCGCGCGCCCGGTATGACGATGATGCGCATGCCGCTCACTGTTTGGGCCTGGTTGGTTACTGCGGTTCTCACCCTGCTTGCTTTTTCCGCGCTGCTGGCAGGCGGAGTTCTGCTGTTGCTGGATCGTTCAGCAGGGACGAGCTTTTTTCTTCCCGCCGGTCTTGTAGTGAATGGTGAAATACAAACTCATAGCGGAGGCTCGCCGCTCCTCTGGCAGCACCTCTTCTGGTTTTTCGGGCATCCGGAGGTCTACATCGCGATTTTGCCGGGCATGGGCGTCATCTCGCACATACTGGCGAACTTTTCGCGGAAGCCGGTGTTTGGATATCGGGTGATGGCCTTCAGTCTTTGCGCCATCGGTTTTCTCGGCTTCCTGCTCTGGGGCCATCATATGTTTGTGAGCGGCATGAACCCGTACTCGGGATTCGCGTTTTCTCTGCTAACCATGTCGATCGGCGTGCCGTCCGCCGTGAAAACCTTCAATTGGTTTGGAACGCTGTGGGGGGGCAAGATTCAATTCCATTCGCCGATGCTTTTCGCCATTGGCTTTGTTTCATTCTTTGTCACGGGCGGCCTTTCTGGGATTTTCCTCGCGCAACCGGCATTAGATAGCGCGTTGCACGCCACCTATTACGTAGTCGGTCATTTTCATCTCGTCATGGGAGTGGCGTCGATTTTTGGAATTTTCGCCGCAACACATTATTGGTTCCCGAAGATGTTCGGGAGAATGATGAACGAGACTCTGGCGAAGCTTCATTTTTGGCTTACATTCGCCGGAGCATACTGCATCTTCATGCCCATGCATTTCGTGGGCATTGCGGGCGGAATTCGACGTTACGCGGATTGGACGGGCGCCAATTATCTGGCGGCTCTCCAGCCGCTGCATCGCTTCATGACGGTTGCGGCATTCATCACCGCCGCTGCGCAGATCATCTTCTTCTACAATTTTTTTCGTAGCCTTGCCAAGGGAGCGCGAGCGTCCGCCAATCCTTGGAATGCTACGACGCTCGAATGGACAACTGCGTCGCCGCCTCCCTTCGACAATTTCGGCGGCCGCTACCCAAGGGTTTATCACGGTCCCTATGAGTACAGTGTCCCCGGCGCAAACCAGGATTTCCTTCCCCAGAATCTTTCTGCAGAAGAAATTGCAAGAAATAAGGGCTCGCAAGATGCCGGATAGCGCGCTCACACAACTAGCCGAGTTAAATGGTGCGGGCGGCACGGGAAACGGCGGTCCTTCGTCGCGTGATGGCCATGGGGGAAGTAGTCCTTTTGATGGCGGAGCGACTCCGCAGCAAACTTACGTGACTGGGATGATGATCGCACTCGGCGCGATAGCAATGTTCTTCGTCGCGCTTGTCAGCGCTTCGATTGTCCGCAAAGGTCTTTCCTCCGATTGGCAACCCTTCGAATTGCCGCGGATTCTCTGGCTTAACACAGTGATCCTCGTTGCTAGCAGCGTCACGCTGGCGCATTCCAGGCGGCGTTTCCTGGCGCTGCAGTTCGCGGAATTCCGCCACTGGTGGCGTGTCACCACGATTCTAGGCATATTTTTCCTCGTGGGGCAGGTCATTGCGTGGTGGCGGTTGGCTTCCTCAGGAATTTTCCTATCAACTAGTCCGAACAGCGGCTTTTTTTATGTGTTTACAGTGGCGCACGGCCTGCATCTTCTTGCCGGCACTGTGGGCCTGTTGGTGGTCGTAAGGTTGTCGCCCGGCCCGATGCCGCGCAAGACAGCCACTGAAGTAGTAGCGTTATACTGGCATTGCATGACTGCACTATGGCTCGGTGTGTTTTTGTTCTTGGTTGCGACGAAATAGGTATGAGCATGATGACTCGCGATTCGGCCGCTCGACCCAGGCAGCTGCCAAAGTTTTTGGCGCGCGCGATAGCGATCGTCGGCCTCGCACCCTGCCAGGCGGTAGCGCAGGGTTGTGCGATGTGCTACCAGAACGCGGCGGCCGCCAATTCTCAAGGCCGGACGGCGCTTCAACACGGAATTCTGATTCTCCTGTTGCCTGCGCTCAGCCTCTTCCTCGGAATATTCGGCCTAATGTATCGCCGCCGAAACGAAACTCGCTGAAGATAAGCAGGGACAAATGAGGAAGCTGCGGCAGGGACGATCGTCCAATTCGGTAAATTTCTATCGCGAGATAACAGCCCTAAACAGTTTCTAGCTGCGTAAGGAGGAATGGGTCTCCCGACTTGGTATGCAGCTCCCGCCATAATTGCTCAGGCTGCGCGAGGAAAACCTTCACCACCTGTGGGTCGAACTGAGTCCCAGAATAGCGGCGTATCTCCTCTCGTGCCGCCGAAATAGGCAGCGCCTTCCTGTATGGGCGGTCGGATATCATTGCGTCAAGAGTATCTGCGACCGCGAAAATTCTGGCCCCGAGCGGAATTTGTTCGCCTTTCAGTCCGCGCGGATAGCCCGTGCCGTCGTAGAACTCCTGATGCGCGAGAACGATCTCCGCCGCTTCCTTCAAGAACGGAATCCTTTCCAGTACGGCGTAGCCGATGTCGCAATGTCGGCGCATAATCTCACGCTCTTCCGCCGTGAGCGGGCCCGGTTTGCGCAAAATCTGGTCGGGGACTCCCATCTTGCCGATGTCGTGGAGAAAAGCGCCGCGAGCAATTTGCCGCAGCAGCGAGTTGTCTACTCCCATGGCTTTTGCGATCGTAATCGTAAAAGCAGTCACGCGCTGGCAGTGTCCCTCCGTCTCCGCATCCTTTGCATCGAGGGCCCCGCCCAGCGCCTCGAGCGTGTAGTCGTACGATTGTTCCAGGTCTTGCAAAGCGATGGAAAGCTGTCTCGTTCGCTCGGCGACCAATTGCTCTAGGTCGCTCTGGTAGGTTCGGTTTTCCATCACCAACCTGCGATGTTCCAGGGCGCGCCGGACGCTCAGGTAGAGTTGATCCTTCTCGAAAGGTTTCAGGATGGAATCATAGGCCCCGGCGCGGATGGCTTCGAGCGCGATGGAAATGTCGTGCATGGCGGTCACCATGATCGCCGGAACGTCTGGATCGGCCATTCGTAGCTCCGCTAGCAGCTTCAGGCCGTCCATTTCCGGCATTACAATGTCGCTCAGCACCAGATCGTAAGAATCTTTGCGAAAGGTTTCGAGTCCATCCTTGCCGTTCACGCAGGTTGTGCATCGAAAACCCTGGGCATCCAACAAAGTCGAGATCACTTCCCGGATCGCTTCTTCGTCGTCCACCACAAGTATCTTTTCGCCCGCCATGTGCGCTCCGTCGCTGGTGCCATTATAAAGCACGGCACATTCAACGGTTGCTCTCGTTGCCGGATTTCTTGCTCGTGTGCTAGTTTGCACAATGGCTCTCTAATATCCCCGAGAGGTTTCTGCGCGACGTGCCGCTGGGCGGCGGACACGTCTAGTTCGAAGTACCTTCGAATGACGTTTGCCTCCAACTCGGGCTTTCTCGCGATTGCCTTCATGGAGGGCTCCGCTGCCTTCATCCTTTTGATTTTGTACTGGCTATTGCTGCCATCTTTTCCCGCGCGATTTCTCCGCTACTGGCTGGCCGGTTGGACGCTCTACACCGTCTTGCAGGGACTTCGTATCTTTTCTCTCTGGCGGGGTGGTCCCGATGTGCCCCATTTCGGTCAAGAGCTCTCTTTTCTTGCCGCCGTGTGCTTCCTGGCGTCGGTTCTCGACTGTCGCGATCCGGGAAAGCCGGTCTGGAAACTATGGCCCCTGTGGTTGTTTGCCGCTTTAGACGTCGCCGCGATCGGACTCGTTGTCCGAATGCACTCCTTGGCTAATTGGTGCCAAACGCTGCTTGAGTGTTGCCTCTATCTCTCTGCGGGCTGGCTCTTTTGGCGGTCGCACGCCCGGCATCGCGGCGTGGGATGGAAGCTTCTCGCAGGCGCACTCATCCTGCGGGGGCTTCATGGCCTGGACCAGCCGCAATGGGCCGCGCACTCCGCGGGGTTATTCCGGGTTTCCTTCCAAGGGCTTTTCGGCGTCATGATGGGCATCGCCATGGCCGTCCTTGTGCTCGAAGCGGGCCGCGGCCGCACTGAAGACCTCAACGAAAAGTTACGCCGCCTCTCGCTGATTACCGCTGAAGCGGCGCAATCTCTCCGCGTTGACGAAGTCCTTCAAGGAGTCCTCTTGCACTTGGTCGAAAGCCTCGGCGGCAGCCACGGACTTGTATTCTTGGTGGACGACAGCAGACGTTCCCCCGCCCTTGCATGCCGTGCTTCGGTTGGATTTAGTGAGCGTTTTCGCAAGCAGAATCCTCATATATCGCCAGACGAACCGTGGCTATGCCAACTGCTTCTCCAGGAAAAGCCCCTTATTTTGTCGTCCCAAACCAAAAAATCGGCTGTCGGTTCCTGGATAGAAACTGAAAAGCTCGCCACACTCATGCTCATTCGTATTCCAGGAAAGGAAGAGCCCTGCGGATTCCTCGGAATTGGCTCCTTGGCGCCCCGTGATTTCGAGCGCGAAGAGCAGGACTTTCTCGTCAACGTTGCCAATCTTCTCGGTCTTACCGCACAGAACGTCGCGCTTTTTCAAAATGCCGCCGCCGCCCGTAGGCAGTGGCTCGATACATTCGATTCGATTGACGATCTGATCCTTGTTCACTCACTTGACGGAACTATTTTGAGAGCCAATCGTGCGCTGGCGGATCGTCTGGGCGTCGAACTCGCCGACTTGGTGGGGCGCTCGGTCCGCGATGTTCTCCGTTCGTCCAGTCTTGCGTGGTCGCGTTGCCCCTATTGCGAAGGCGCCGCAGGAAAAGCCGACGAGGTCGATCCTTCCTTCGGCGGATACTTTCTCGCGAGCGATTCTTCGCTGCATGACTCCGAAGGCGGCTATCTCGGCACGATTCACGTGCTAAAGGATTTTACGGATCGGCGCCAAGCCGAGAACAAATTCCGCAATCTGTTTGAAAAGGTTCAGGAGGGAATCTTCGTTTCTGCGCCCGACGGCCGCTTCCTCGACTTCAATGACGCTTTCATGCGCATCCTCGGATACGACGGCCACGATGAATTGCTTCAGGCCGATATTCCCGCGCAGTTGTACGTCGACCCAGCTGATCGCGATCGCCGCCAGCGTCTTCTGAACGAATATGGAGAGGTGACCGATTTCGAATTTCAGTTCCGCCGTCGCGACGGAGAGATTCGTACCGCCCACGAATCCAGCTTCGCCACGCGCAACGATTCCGGCGCCATCATCGCCTATCAGGGCTTCTTGCTCGACGTTACCGATCAAAAGCAGGCTGAGTTCGATGTTCGCCGCCGCAATCGTGCTCTGCTGGCGCTAAACACCATCGGGGAAATCCTCGGCCAGTCTCAATCGCTTGAGGAGGGGCTGACCGCCTCTCTCACCAAGGTTGCGGAACTTTTTGCCGCCGATTTTGGCACCGTGCATCTCTTGGACGAAGCGACGAATTCGCTCAAGCGAGCTGCCGCTATCGGTTGTCGCTCGAATCAGACCGGTCGGCCTGAGCCAATTCCCATCCCAGGGGCCCTTCTGGAACAAATACGCCAGGCTCATGCCACTCTTCTATCGGGATCTCTCCCCTCTCTGCCCGAGGCCCTGCGCGAATTCCACGAGCGCGAAGGCATACAGTCGTCCCAAGTGGCTGTGCTATGGGCCAAAGACAGCGTCGTCGGCATTCTCGTCATTGGAAGCCGCGAAATGCGAAACTTTTCGACTGCCGAATTGAACTTGCTCTCGGCCGTCGGCAACCAGATTGCCACCACGATTGACAAATCGCTCCTCCTCGAAAAGACTCGCGAAGCTTACGATACGTTGCGCCGCACGCAGGAGCAGTTGCTTCAGAGCGAAAAGATGGCCGCGGTCGGACAACTGATTTCGGGCGTGGCGCACGAGCTCAACAACCCGCTGACAGCCATCCTCGGTTATACGCAGCTATTGAAGTCCGACGAACTTATTCTTCCGCGCGGGCTGGATTACGTCGAAAAGCTCTATAAACAGGCCCAGCGAACCCATCACATCGTCCAGAACCTGCTCAGTTTTGCGCGCCAGCAAAAGCCCCAGCGCGCTGCGGTTCAAATCAATCAGATTCTCGAAGAGACTCTCATTCTTCGGGAATTCGATATGAAGCACAACAATATCGTGATTCGCCGGGAATTTGACGCTCAGCTACCGCCCACCGGCGGTGACTTTCATCAGCTCGAACAAGTTTTTCTCAATATTCTCAACAACGCCGTGGATGCCATTCAGGAGACGGCCGCGCCGGGCGAGATCACCATTCGAACTGAGTTTACCGGGAATCGGCTGTCCATAGAGTTTAGGGACAACGGTCCCGGCGTTACGAACCCTCACCGTATCTTTGATCCCTTCTACACCACCAAGCCTGTCGGCAAGGGAACAGGCCTGGGTCTCAGCATCTGCTACGGCATCGTGAAGGAACACGGGGGCGAAATCCGCGTGCGCAATGTGGAGCCCCGCGGCGCAGCTTTCACCGTCACGCTCCCTTTGTTGGTCGTCGGTCCTGTGGATTCGCCCGAGCTCGCATCTCCGGTTTCAACCGTGTCCCGCTCCTAGGAACCACTTCCGGTCTCTGCCACTAGGTCCGCGGCTGACTCTCACTGAGGACTAAACGCCAGCAGCACGTTCCCCGGCATTCCAAAGAGCGCGCCGTACCCGGAATTCACGAATACCATCCCACCAGCGATCGCCGCGCCGCCGCCCCCGTCGATTGACCCGCCCTGTGCCGGAACTTTGTTCACCGTCTTGAAATTACGCGCCGTATCGAAGTCCCACACGATCTTTCCATCCTCGGCCGAATACGCCCGCATATGACCGTCATCCGAGCCTGAGAAAACCACGCCCGGGATGGCAGACACCGCAGCGGATTGCGCGGGCGTGCATCGTGCCACATGGCACGTTCCCAACACGGGAGGAGCAGCCCATCTCTGCTTTCCCGTTGCAATGTCGAGGGCAAATAATCCGCCGCCTTTCGTGGAGTCGCCCTTGATTCCCTCGGGGAACGAAATGACGTCCAGGTCCGACAGCGCTTCGTACACAACTTTGGCGTCGGCCGCCGGCCCCCATTCAATTCCGCCCACCGGCCCGCCCTTACCGATTTGAGCTTTCCAAAGGATGGCTCCTTGCTTGTCGGGATCGATGGCCAGCACCGTTGCGGACTTTTGGCTGAGGATCAGCACCCGCTGTCCGCTAGGAAGCTTACGTAGCAGAGGCGGAGCCGCGAAGTCATAGTCGCCGCCCGGTTTTTTCGGGCAATTCACCATGTCTCTCTGAATGCAGCTGGTGTTGAACGCATCTCCAGTCGTGGGCTGTTTCGACCAAACGATCTTCCCCGTCTTCATATCCACAGCGAGAATTGAATCGCTGTTCGCTGTCGGCGGATCGGAATAGTTGTTGCCCACTCCCACATAAAGAAGTCCCTTTTGCGTGTCCACCGTTGGCGATGACCATATTGCGGCCCCGGAAGGCCCCCACTCTTTCGTGCCGTCGGGTTTCGTCGCGGTTGGGTGCGGCGGAGTGGAAATTGTATACGTCTTCCAAATCTGCTTCCCTGTCGCGGCATCCAGCGAAACCAGGATTCCTCGAAACGTGCAGCATTCGTAATGCGGGTCGGACGCCATCCATTCCTCCCGCGACGACACTCCTGCGTAGAGCCGCCCCTCGTAGAGCTTCGGCGCATCCGTCACGCGCGCGTACGGATGATCGGTGATACGCGTTTTCCAGACCAGCTTTCCCGTAATCGCATTGACCGCGTAGATGTTCGTCCGGTAATCGCCGAAATACGCCAGGTTCCCCGGACCGATCACCACAGCACTGCGAACCGCCCCTTCGGCGCGGAATTTCCAGTACGTGCATCCCGTTTTCGCGTCGAGTGAGTAGACGACACCCATCGAGCTGCCCACAAAAACGCGCCCGCTCGCGACCACCGGCTGCGCAAATGCGCCCCAATCACCCGGAAAGCCGAAAGCCCACTTCAGTTTCAGTTTCGGTACTTGAGCCGCAGTCAACCCGGCTTGATCGGCGGGTTGGAACCGGCTGTTGTCCAGGTCCACCCCCCAGCCGTTCCATTCCGGTCCGGAAAGATCCGAAGTTGCCGGCCCCGTGCACTGCCCCGCCAGTGGATTTGTGGGCCGCGAACTTCCCGCGCGCTTGCCGGTCAAGTATTCCGCAACTGCTACACGCTGGGGAAAAGGTATTTTGGCGGCAATCTCGCGCATCGCTCCCGATCTGAGAACGTAGAGGATATAGTCCGGCGACATGCTCTTGAGGATGTAGTGATTAAACAGCGGTGCCGTTCCTACTTCATGGCACGAGGCGCACTTGTTGGCGTAGATGGCAGCACCTTCCGCCTCTGGCGAGCTCGAAGCAGCAGAACGCTTCTGCGCGGTCCCGCTCGCGCCGCCCTTCATTAGGGAAAGCACGTACTGTGCAAGATCGCTGATCTGCTCAGTGCTATACGTGCCCTTGAACGCAGGCATAGCCGTCCCCGGCTTTCCATCCGAAATGACCCCTGCGATTTGCTCGGCGGGTAATTCGATTTTGCGGAGGCTCGGTGCTGCCCCGGTGCTGTTCCCGTCCGTTCCATGACAAAACACGCAGCTCGTTGTGTAGAGTTTCTTGCCTGCTTGGATTTGCTTCCCGATGCCCGCGTTTGGCGCGGTATTTTGTGCGCGGGCCAAGTGGACCGGCCCAGTGGAGTGGAACGCGAAAGAAAATACCAGGCAAGCAATCGCAGCGCGAACCGCGCTAGACATTCAGATCGTCCTTCACCTGCAGTCCACGCCTCATGCAGTGCCTCCACCCGGCCGCTTTCCGTCGTGCAAACATAAAGATTGCCACAGTGCGCGTCAATTTGCACAGCTAGGGTCGGTGGATTCATTCATCGATGGTGCAGCGTCATCAGTCCTAGGGCCAACGGGAGCAGCAGAAGCAGCGCCATGATGACCCATGCCGAAATATGCGCGAAATTCATCGTATACCCGATGCCAACTCGCCTCTCGACCCATAGTGCTGCATCGTCGGGATTGAAATAGAGCACTCCGAATTTCCAGCATTCGTCGGGAGTGCCGTCTCCGATAGCTGCCGAATCTGTTTCGCCGGTCCTGTTTGCGTGCGTCCGTCCTTTGTTCAGCCACACGATCAGAACGAACACGGCTGGCAACATCAGGATCGTGACAATTGATAGAGGTTTTGTGCCCGTCAGCGGCAGCAGTCCCACGCACGAGAATACGACCGCCAGATAAAATTCGAGCAGCAGGAGAAACAGTCCCACTCGGCGCGCGAAGTCATGAAGCACCAAGACCGGTCTCGCGCGATCGATAATGCGCGCCGATCGAAGCAAGGTATTGGCCATCAGCCACATGCAGAACGATATTCCGGACCCGAGAAGCAGCGGCGCGTAAACGCCCGCTGGTGTGCGGCTGGACCATCCGTTCGGTTGCCCGTCCACGCCCCAGTGGACAGCGAAGCGCGCCGGAATTTCGTCCCAGTGAAAATGAAGAAAAAGTCCTACGCCGAGCAGGATCGCGAACGGGCCGACCTGCACGATCCATCCGCCCGGCTGGCGCGTACTGCGCGGCTCGAGCACCGCTTCGCGAACGGTCGCGGCTCGCACGGCGTGCCGCTGCACTCGCTTATGAGCTTCAATAAAAGCCGTAAGAGGGCCGACCGCCAGCCACAATCCGCCGATAACCGAAAAAAAACTGTACCTTGGCAGCGCGCTCGCCAGAATCATCGCAAAGGCAATCGCAACGTGAATCATCGCCTCGACTCTGTACTTCTGGAGCAGCCGCCGAGCTTCCGGAGTCTTCCTGAATTCCGGCTGCACCGTGACGCCGAAGTAGATTCCAGGCCGCGTCCACTGCGGCAGCATCCAGAATGCCCAGGTTACCAACGTCGCCAATGAAAGCATGATGAAGCCGACGAAATATCCTGGATGATCGATCATGCCTTGCCTCCATTGCCCAGTTTTTTAGCCAGTTCCGCCATGTGGGCCGCGACCACTGACCGCGGAACTCCGTTAGTGATTGCCTTGGCGATCAGCTCTTCCAAACGCTTCCGAAAATCCTGCTTCGCCTCGGGAGTGGCCTTCGGACCGCGCCGGTCGAGGACCACCGCCCCGCGGCGCCGGCGCAAATCCAGCCACCCTTCCTCCGCCAGCACTCGGTACGCCTCCGCGACCGTGTTGTGATGTATACCGAGATCGATCGCCAGTTGCCGCACCGTGGGAAGCTGCTCGCCGGACTCAAACTCGCCCGAAACCAGCAACGCGCGCAGGCCGCTGACGATCTGCTCGTAGACTGGCTGGCCGGAGGCTAAATCGATGCGTAACGTGCGTGAGTGTCTCATTGCCTATTGTACATATACAATATACAATTAAAAACAACTCAGTCAAGCGCGAAATAGACGGAATTGCAAGCGGCCCCTTCCACCTGTGGTTTGGCGCCTCCCACAGCCGCTTTCGACCGATGGCGCTCCTGCTATCTAAACCTGTTATCCTTCTTGCGGCGATATTTTTGGGAGGCGGGAATGAAGCGATGGGTCGGCTTGCTGCTCGTATTCGTGGGCGGAATTGCGGGGGCAGCACCACAATCCGCCTCGCCGCCTGCATCGCTTGCCACGAAGTCTCCTTCGTCCCAAGCCCCTGTGGCTCCGAGTCCCGAATTTCTGAAGACCGCGGATGAGGTTTTGCAGCAGATGAGCGTCATCCTTCACCTTCCAATCGACCACCCGCTCAAGAAAACGCTGCGCTCGAAGCAGGAAATTCGCGATTACTTGGTTCGCGAGGAAAAGGAAGATAAGAGCGAGGCGCAGCGTTACGCCGATACCAAGTCGCTCGAAGCTTTCGGACTCATCCCCAAAGGTTTTCCACTCGATTCCTTTATGCTCGATGTACTCACCGACCAGGTCGCCGGTCTCTACGACCCCAAAGCGAAGGAGTTCTATATCGCGGACTGGATTCCTGCGGGCGAGCAACGCGAAGTGATGTCGCACGAACTTACGCACGCCCTCGAAGACCAGTCCTTCAATGTGGACCCCTGGCTCAAGGCCGCCCGGCCGAACGACGACGCCGAAATGGCGCGCGACGCGGTCAGTGAAGGCACCGCCATGGCTGCCATGGTCGATTACGCGCTGCGAGATCAGAAGGTCAGCGTTCGCGATCTGGTCGACGTCAGCATGCTGATTCGCGCCGGTGCCGTCGCCGAGATGAACAACGACCCGAAACTTTCGAAAGCGCCGCTCTACATTCGCGATGGCCTTTTGTTCCCCTATCTCGCGGGAACCAGCTTTGCGCAGCAATTCTTGAAAGCGCACACCGGCTGGTCAGATCTCCATTTGCTTTTCGAGCGTCCGCCCGTTTCGACGCAACAAATCCTGCATCCCGACTTTTACCTGAAGGATGTTGGACCCGCCAAGGTCACGCTGCCCGCCTGGAAGG
>DATDMO010000364.1:0-43303 GCA_036518755.1 Candidatus Acidiferrales bacterium
AGCGATGGTGAAACTTTCAATGTCTCTCATTTTCGGATTCGTTCTAGTGCTGACGGTTCGTCCGTCGGTCCAGGCGCAGACGGCACCCCATACCTCCGCAGATGCACCAGCGGCCGATTCAGCGCCGGCCGGACAAGCACCAGCTGAAGTGTTGAAGAAACTCTCCGATCTGATCCATGCAGGCAAATATACGGACGCACAACAGCTCGCGGCAGGCTTATTGCTGGCGTATCCGGCCGATCAACGGCTGATCAAGGCGAAGACGCTACTGGATAAAGCGGTCTCGTCCTCGCAGCCGGCAGACACCGGGGCAAGTGCCAATCAGGCAGCGAGCAGCGCCGCTTCGCCGGCGCCGGGCACAAATGCCCCTCTTCTAACTGGGATGGATAAGGTGGAATACAATTCTCTGATCGAACTGGCGCGGCAGGCGCAGCAGACGACTGATCTAGGACAACAGAAGATGTTGCTCGAGAAGTTCATGAGCGAGAGTCGTCCCTTTGTGGACCAACATCCGGATCAAATTCTGATCTGGCAGTTGCGTGCGGCATCGGCATTGAGCCTCAACGAACCAATCGAAGGATACGAAGCCGGACAAGAGCTGCTGTCAGCAGGTGCAGCGAACAGCAACGACCCGAACCTGCAACATTTAATGGCACAACTGAATTTGCAAGGTTGGCTGGATCACAAAAAAGCTGAGATCAGGGAACAAGAGAAGGGGTTCGCCTGGCTCGTCGGAACATGGACTTCGACCTGGGATTGGTGGTGGGGCGAAGTACATGGCCGAGATCAAGAACAGTTTGTGGTAACCGACGCGGGTATCGACGGATATTTGATAGGTGGAGACGGAGTAAGGAATCCAGAGCCCGATTTCAGAGGTAAGATGCTGGATTCCGGAGAAATCCAATGGGAGTGCTATATGCCTCCCGCGGATACTGGCGGAATGTTTGTGTTTCGCCGCGTCGGTGGAAGTGTCTTTACTAAAGTGACGATCGGCCGACGATCGGATCCCCAAGGTTATTATGCCGGAAACGTTCATCATTTTGGCTATGACCCTCATTCGACTGATACAGGCGACAAGGCGTTCTATCCGTCTGGATGGCAACCCGTGGCGTCATACAAACTCTCGAGCGACAAACGCACGATGACGATCGTAATTCTGCCGCAGGACGTCGAGGCCAACAGCAAGTTCGCCCGTAAGTTTCCGGTTACCTTGGTTTTCAAAAAAGCTGGCGGGCAAGACGAGCAACTCCAGTCGCAGCAACTACCTCAGTGAATTCATCACCCAACGTAGATTTAGGGAGCGAGCCGTAGCGGACGATAAGCGATGCGTTAGCCGCCAGTCGGCTCGTTCTCATCTCCCTGTGATGAGTAGACACACGCGTTTTCCCAAGTCATGCCCTGCCTGGGAACGGAGTTCCAGCAGTGCTGACTTAGGCCGATGCCGTTCTCAGGTGTTTGGGCCAAATGCCGCTTTTGCCGGGAGCGAGAATTCCGTTGGGATCGATCGCGTCCTTGACCGTTTCGTGAAAGCGCAGCAGGGCGTGGTTGTTGTAGGAATACACGTTCATGACGTCCGACATGAAGTCAACGTGCGTGCGGTATTCTCCCCAGCCATGTTCGGCGGCGACTTCCAGAAGCCGCTTGTAAACCTGGCGGCTTTTCCGGTTTTGCTCGACGTTCTTCTGGAGCAAGAAGATGAACAGCAGAACGAAGCATCTTGAGAAATAGCTAGTCGGAAACGCAAAAACCTGGTCTTTGGGTGCCACACCCAGCTCCGTGTATGCCTGGCCGAAAACTTTCAACATTTCGAAGACGGCTTCGCCGCTCATGGGAATGATGGGCGAGAAGCCGATGTGCCCTTGCGAGGCGTTTCTCAGGATTCCGAATACCGACAGGCTGGGGATGCCGATTTCGGGTAAGTTGGTCACCTTGGCCTGCTGCTCCGGAGTCAATGGAAACGTGTATGACACGTCGTCCCTGAATTTCGCACCGGGAATGGATGACAATTTTTCCTTAGCATACTCCCACTGCGCGGCGATTACCTTGGGAGGCCCGTAAAAGCGCAGATCGGCGCTCCAGTAGGCGAGATTTTTTTCCTGCGCGAGACGGTCCATCTCCGCGACCGAGGGGCCGCCCGGCACGTCGAGCATCGATTGACCTTGCCCGGCGCGGTAAAAGAGCAACGGGCTGCCCAAAGCTATCATCGACTGCAGGATCTGCAGGTTTTTGAGGTGTGCCAGAGTATCCACAAGGGGCACGAGATCGTCGTGCTTCGGCACGAGGACGGTACCGGCCAGATACGCCTCCGGCTCAGGCATGAGCCACACGCCCATCTTCGTGACCACACCGAAGTTGGATTGGGAGAACATTCCATCGATGTAGGGGCCAAACCCGTATTTGTATTGCTGCCACGTAGTGGAATTCGGCAGCGCGCCCATGCCTGTGCGCATCAGTTCCCCATTCGCCAGGACGACTTCCATTCCGCACTGCGCGGCGAAGTGCTCGTGCATGGGAGTGCGCCCGCCGCCGCGGTCGAGCGTGTTGCCCATCGGGCTGCCCCAACCGGGATCGGGAGGATCGATCCAAACCTTTAGCTTGTGATCCTGAATGTAGCGATAGAGATCGAAGTAGCTGACGCCGGGTTCGACGAGCGCATAGTGATTCCTCTCGTTCACTTCCAGAACGCGATCCATGCGCTTCAAATCCAGAATGGCGGTGCCAGATAATGCCGGTGACGTCCCGCCATACGCCAGATTCTTGCCGGTTGAAACCGGCCACAGCGGGATTTTGTATTGGTTCGCGATCTTCACGACCGCCTGCACTTCTTCCACGCTTGCGGGCGCCACAGCGGCGGAGGGGATCTTTTCGCCCTCTTCGTGCCAATCGGGCGTATAGGGATCGCGATAGAGGTCTACGTCGTCGTCACTGGTGAAAACCCACTCTTTGCCGACAACTTCTTCGAAATACTGCATCGCAGCGGAGAAGTCTGTGCTGCTCACACCGGGTGGAAGTCGCATGAAGTAGTCCTCGAGTCTGAAAGCGCAAAGCGGGTACTTTACTATCACGGGCCGAGACACACCACAACAGGCTGCCCGCGAGGGCTAGTTGACGGGGCTATTTGTGCGGTTTTGCGACTACGAATGGTTCGAGGATGAGCGGAAGTTCGAAGGGGAGCGTTTCTGGCGCTTCACAGACGGCGTCGCTGCACTGCTGGAAACGGACCCGACCCGATAAAGCGATTTTTCCTTCTTCGAGCGGAAATTTCAGCAGCAGCGAACCTAAGCCTCGGAATGAGCCGCTGAAAACGGGAATCGTTTCTCCAAGCGCGGCGATTCGCATGGGCGTTGCGGACGGAAGGTCGAAGGATTGGCGGATGATTTTCGGATCTTCGAAGGTCACGGAGGTGGCCGTATAAGCTGGGGGTAGTGGTGAACCGTAGACGTGCCATCCGGGTTGGAGCGTGAATTTTGCGAAGAAGCTGATTTCCTGGCCCGCGAATGCTTTGGCGGCAGAAAGTCCAACCTCCACGGTGAGCGCGCCGCTTCGCAGAGTTATGGTTGGGGCGCCGTCGGCAGTAGCTCCGAATTCTCGAAGAACGACGGCGGACGCCGTGACGCGATGCTGGTAGTTGGGCACGAAATACTTGCTGATAACGAGGCCGTCGTGAGCAACGAGATACTCGACGGGATGCGGAACGCCATGCGCGCGGAGACCGGGGGCGATGTTGGTGTTCAAGATGCCGAAACTGCGGATGACGGCGCTATCCCGATCGGACAGCAGAGGAAATCGAATCTGGTGGTGCTCCGCGAAACGCTGGAGAGTTTCCTGGGAATCGTAGCTGACTGCGGCGACGCGAAGACCTTCCTTTTCGATGATCGGACGCGATTGCTCCAACTCGACGAGCTGGGAACGGCAGTACTGTCACCAATCGGCGCTGCGGTAAAAAACGAGAAGCAGGCCCTTGGGACCGGCGAGACTGGCGAGCGATCTCGGAACGCCTTGCTGATCTGGGAGGGAGAAATCAGGGATGCGCTCGCGAGGCTCCGGGCCCGTAGTGTAGCGATCATTGGTGGCGTTGATGTGCCTGGCGTGCAATTCGGGGGGAACGTGCTCTCCGGCGGCACGGAGGCGTCCGAATTCCCGCATGATCGCGGCTTTTTCCGCGAGATCTTCCGGCATGTCGATTGCCATCGGACTTATTGCTCGCCAGTCTGCTTTGTTTCGCTTGGCTTTTCAGCGGGAGCCGACGCGTCGAGAACTTGAGCCTTAATCGTCAGGCCATTCTTCGCGGCATCGAAGCGGACTTTGCGGTCCATCGTTTTCCATACGTCGCGAAGCGCTTTTCCGATGCCCACGGGTAAGGTGCTTGCTTCCAGACGCACTTTACCTGCGGCGGTCGGCCCGCTGTTGCGATCGTGATATTCGATCTCGACCTGAATCGTTTTGCTCATGTGTCTTCCTTTTGGTTGTGATCTGCGCCGAGCGCGCTCCTCGGCTTAGGCGGATGGCGGCTGAAATCGGCTTTGTTCGCGTTAAATTCTATTGCTATCGCGGCGGCCTATACGACGGGACTGCTCAAACTTTTCACCGTGTGGGGGCAGATGAAAAGAGAGGCGTCTGGATGAAATCACAAGCGCCTCTCTAGTTTACCTCTAATTATCCGTGTACCTCAGGGATCACCTCCTTCTCGGCAGGAACGCCGATGCAACGATTGCAATTGTAAACGATGACCGGTGGAATCTTAAAGAGGAGTTCGCACTAATTTCCGGCTTTCAGAGGGATTTCCGCGGTGTCGCCCTTTATCTCTATGGTGGTACCAAAGGGCTTTGAGGCGTCTGCGAGACGCTGGAGGATGTAACCTGCGCGCGCACCCGTGGCCGGCGAGGGCAAGCCGCGGGTATCGAGGAACTGGTTGTTCGTGTATTCGTTGTGAACATCTGGCTGGCCTTCGCCCAAGTTGTTCAAAAAAATCGGGCGGAACGAAATCGATTGCAGCTTCTTGCCCTGAAATTGAACGTAGGCGATCGCGCTTTCCCAGCTCATCGGTTCGTCGATGTAGGTGAGCGTGGGTGGGACGTTGTATATGAAGTTGCCCAGGTCGTAAAAAATGGGCCGGCCGCGATAAACCTCCACGCCGTGGAGCAGGGGGGCGCCATGCATGACCACGATGTCAGCTCCCGCATCTACTTCCGCATGCGTCCACTTCCTGAGCCAATCATTGGGAGCAAGCCGCTCCTGCATACCTTCGGTGAAAATCGTGGAGAAGGAATGATTGCTGAAGACGTGGTTATGCTGGTAGACGATGACGAGGTCAGCGTTGCGGCGAGCCTCACGGATGCTTTGAAGGATGCGCTGCGAATCCCGGGGGTTCGGTGTATTCGCGGGGGCGCCGGGCAGATCGGCTGTGGCCTCATTTTCCTTGTTGCCAGCTTCGATGCGAAGTTCATTCACACCGGGGCGGTCCGCGGTGGCGCTTGCCCCAGGTGCAATCAGGCCTGAGGCGCTGGCTATCAGGGCGATAGTGCCCTTCGGAGTATGCAGATAGCCTGGCGCCAGGGCTTCGGCCAGGTTGTTTCCTGTTCCGGCGTGAACGATTTTCCGGAGGTTCGCTTCGCGGATTGTATTTTGAATGCCCGTCACTTTCAGATCAAAGGCGTGGTTGCCGGCGAGAGACAGTAAGTTAAAACCGAACGTCTTTAGAGCATCGAGCGCCTCGGGCGGAGTGAGAAATCCCCGGCCCTCGTGGGCCGTCTGGCCCTTTTCGGCGACCGCGGCTTCCAGGTTGGTGAAGACGACATCGCCCTTCAAGAGCGATTGGATCACTGGTACTTCTGCGGGAGCGGTGGCGCGGATGTCCGATCGGATCATCGACTGTCCCGTCAAAATGATCGTTATCGCGGGCGATTGTGGACGCGCGGGAGCGCACATCGCGCCGACAATCACGAATAGAAGCACGAGGCGCTCCGCTTTCACCGAAAGCAGGCCAGTCTTCAACATTTCTAGCCGACCGCCGGGGATGAGGTTGTGGCGTGCAGCGGTAACGGGCTGGCGCCTTTGATGACGAGCCACAGCATGATCGCCAACTCCCCAATAAGGGCGGGCTGCGAGTAGGTAAACACCTTGCCCTGATATTGTGGCAACAGCTCGCCCGTCAGGCTGATGAGCAGATACGCCACGCCGTTGATCATGAGCCAAACGCCGAGGAATCGTGGCAGGAAACGCGACCTGTACACAAGCAGCGCCAACGGAAGAAGCCACAGACCCCACAGGATTTCGGCGGCGGTGTTCTGCTGGTCACGGAGACGGAGGAAAAGGAAAGCCAAGGCGTCGCGCTGAGGTGCGTCGAACACGGACAGGAAGGCGTCACCGCGCACCATCATCAGGGTGCCAGCGTCACTCACCACACCAACGAAGTAAATCAGCGCCGGCATCACGCCCCCGAGCACTACCACAAGCACGGCGAGGTTCTGGTCAACTCCCTTAAACAACCGGTAAAAGGCGAGCGTGAGAAAGATCAAGATGACCGCGCAAATCAGGTCAGCCACGATGCCAAGACGGAACAGTAACTGATGAGCGGCGATGTTGTTGGCCGTCGCGGCAGCGTTCCCATGAACGAACAATTTGCTCGGAATATACAGGAGGCGGAGCGGGCCTAGAACGGTGAGGAGCAGATACCACAGTCCGGCGACTCTCCCTGGGTTCCGGATCGAGGTCATGTTCCCTCCGTTGTGGTGTTCTAGCCGGAGATACTAGTCGGAAATACGGCAAATGATGAGGAAAAGTTTCGCCGCGAGGCGCTTTCACGCGCTCACTAGGCGGGGGACTCGGGAGCGGCTAGTCGGTAGAGGCCCCACCCAACACCGGCCGAGACGAGAAGCAGCGCCCACCCTGCGCCGACAAACGAAAACACACCTGTTAGAACGGTGAGGAGCAAGTATGACGAAGCGTTCGACGGGCGAACATCCGTGGCACGCAGGAGAATTACAAACGCCGGGGAGAACAACGCTACGGCCAATAACGAAGTGAGCGCACCAACAAAGCCGGCTTGCACGGACGACTGGGTGCGGGTGGCGTCGAGCAGGCGTCGCCCGGTAATCGCGCCGGCCAGGGCATGGGCCACACCGGCTGCAACGGTGAGCGCCATTTCACTCATCCGCGCACTGGGTATCCAGGCGAGATAAGTCACGACCATCGTCAGGCTGCCGAAGGCGAGGGCAGCCGCGGTTCGCGGCCACCGCCTAATGTATGAGCCGAACGGTTCCATGCCAGCTCCTGCCACATGACACTTAGCGTGCTCGCGAACGAGTGTTTATACAGGAGACCAACGCTTAAGGATAGCCTCGAAGCCCTGCGCTTTAAGCTGTTCCTTGACTCTCACGGCGGAATCGAGATCGCTAAAAGCTCCGACGGCCACGCGATAGAAAGGGTTGGCGCCGCGCTTGAATACAAACGCGGGGAAATTTCTCTTCTGCAAGGTTTTTGCGAGCGCATCTGCATTGCCTTCGTGCTTCATCGCAGCTATTTGAAGTACGAAACCAGGAACGCTCAACGGAAGCGTGGGAGGAAGAAAGGGTGTTGTCACAGGCGACGGGTTGGCTGATGCAATTGGGCCCGCGAGGGGAATCTCAGGCAGCTTCCCTGCGGCCATGATCTCTTTCGTCCGCCAGCTGCTTTCAGTGCCGCCCAGGTAGTGACGGACAAGGGCGACACCAGAAAAGAGGGACAGTGTGCCCAGGACGAGCCACGTCAGATAGTGCGACGCGCCATAGCGGCCTAACCCTTCGTTGGGTATTGGCTGTGGCGCAAGGAAGTCAGCAGAATCCGTTTGATGAGTGAGAAAGAGTGGTGGCTGGGCGGGCTCCTCCGCGAGAGCTAGGTCAGTCGTATCGAAAACGGTGGCAGATATCCATTGCCTGAGCTGCTGCCGGGAAGCATCGGCCAAATCCACGAAACGCAAGCCGGTGCGCTTTTCGGAATCGCTCGTCCAGGCAATTTCTCCTCTGGCTTGGATATGACCGTGACCGCCCGGCAGATCAAAGACAAGTGGGATGACTTGGGCCGAGATCTCGGAACCCAGATCGTCGATGGCCACACCTTCTTCGGAGAGATCGAAGAGGAGCCGACACTGGGATTCACCGCAGCGAACCAATAGCGGCTGATCGGGAATCACGCGCTGATATTGTCGGCGGTCCTGGAGCATATGGCCCTCAGTGAGAGGCTAAGAGCTTGAGGGCGATAATAAAACGAAGGTCCATCGAAGAACTTCTTCTGAAGGGCGGAATTGTTCAAACGTACAACGCCCTGGCAGGCTGGCGCCAAGCCGAGAGTTTCTTGTGAATTGGGTAGTCTGTGCTGCTCTGAAATTCGACCACTGCCTGCGGGTGATTCCGATACAATTGACGACATCGAGTAAGTGCGACAAGAGTACGGCCGTACGCGGGGTTTTCGAGTGAGTATCGAACACAAATTAGAGACGGAACGCGCGCGGCTGCTGCGATCGGCGAGGCGGGTGGTCATCAAGATCGGCACCGCCACCGTGACGGAGCCTGAGGGAAACCTTTGCTACGAGCGGATGGAACCGGTGGCTCGCTCGATCGCGGCTTTAATGAAAGAGCGGCGGCAGGTCGTACTGGTTTCGTCCGGCGCGGTGGGGCTTGGGCGCGGCTGGCTGGGACTGCACCGGTCACGCTTGGAGGATATGGTAACGAAACAGGCCTGCGCGGCGGTGGGCCAGAGCCTTCTGATGGACGCGTACAAGGACCTGTTTTCGAAATGGGACATAAAAGTGGCCCAGGTCCTGCTGACGGAAGAGGACTTCACGAACTGGCGCCGGTATTCGAATCTTCAGCACACGATCGAGAAACTACTAGGGTTCGGAGTGCTACCAATCGTGAATGAGAACGATACCGTTTCCACGGCGGAATTGGAGCCAGTGGCGCCCGAGTCGCGCACGCCAGCATTCAGTGACAACGACCGGCTGGCGGCGCTGGTGATGAGCGGACTGGAAGCAGATGCGTTGGTGCTACTAACGAACGTGAGTGGATTGCTCGAGCGAGCATTGCGGAATGGTGCGCGAAGCGAAGAAGATGAGGTGATTCCGCTGGTCGCTGAAATAACACCGGAGATTCGGTCGCTCGCAGATGGTCCATCGGAAAGCGGACGCGGCGGGATGCGGACGAAGCTCGAAGCGTCGGAGATTGCCATGAAGTGCGGCGGGATCGCAGTGATCGCGAATGGCAGCCGCCCAGATACGCTGGAGCGAGTTTTTGCGGGCGAAAGGACCGGAACCGCGTTCTTGCCGGCCAAACGCATGCCGGGAAAACGGCGCTGGATTGCCTATGCCGCGAATGTCCGCGGCCGTGTCGTGGTGGATGCGGGTGCGCACCGAGCCATCACCCAGGGGAAGGCGAGTTTGCTAGCATCGGGAATCGTGCGCGTCGAAAACCGCTTCGCATCCATGGACGTGGTGAGCATCGTCGATTGCGAGGGGCGTGAATTCGCGAGAGGTATTGCGAGATGCGCCAGCGAAGAAGCGGAGAACTTTTCGGCAAGGAGAGGCGCGGCTACAGGAAGCAAGGCTACCTCGCCGGTCTTAGTGACGCGCGATAATATCGTGTTATTGGAAAAGACATGAGCCAGCCAACGACAGCATCGGCGATGCAAGCGAACGATACTTCCGTGGCGGCGGTGGCGCGGAAAGCCAGAAAGGCTTCGCGGGCGCTCGCCAAGCTTTCCGCAGACGCTCGCGTGGAAGTTCTTATGGCGGCGGCGCAAGCGATCGAAGACGAGCGCCAGAGGATTCTCGACGCCAATAAGCGCGACTGCGTGGCCGCGGAGACCGCAGTGGCTTTCGGGAAGATGTCTTCCGCGATGCTGGCGCGGTTGTGTGTGACAGAAGCGGGCGTCGCGCAGATGGCCACGCAGATTCGAGAAGTCGCGCGGCTCGAGGATCCTCTAGGACGGAGGCTAGCCGCCACGGAGCTGGACGAAGGGCTGGTGCTTTACAAAGAATCGTGTCCTTTTGGCGTGGTTGGCGTGATTTTTGAATCGCGGCCGGACGTGATTCCGCAGGTCGCCTCGCTGTGCCTGAAATCGGGCAACGCAGTAATCCTGAAAGGCGGCTTGGAAGCGGCGGAGACAAATCAAGGGCTCGTTTCTATCTGGCGGGAGTGTTTGATTCGATTCCAAGGCGTTCCGGTAGATTCGATCAGCTTGCTGCAATCGCGCGCGGATGTGAACGAGCTTCTGGCGCGGGACCGCGACGTGGACCTGATCGTTCCTCGCGGCTCGTACGAATTGGTCAACTATATCAAGCAGCACAGCCGGATTCCGGTGCTAGGGCATGGCGAGGGGATTTGCCACGTGTACGTCGATCGAACAGCGGATGTAACGAAAGCCGTGGACATCATCTACGATGCCAAGGTGGAATATCCCGCAGTGTGCAATGCCGCCGAAACTTTGCTGGTGCATGAGGCAATCGCAGCCAAATTTCTGCCCCAAGCGATACGGAAATTGGCAGCCGCTGGAGTGGAAATTCGCGGCGATTCGAAAACCGTCTCGCTATTGCCGGGCGTATCCATTTCGGCCGCTACGGAAAAGGACTGGTCGACCGAATATTCGGATCTCATTTTGTCGATCAAAGTGGTGGCCAATCTCGACGAGGCCATCGAGCACATCAATATCTACGGCTCGCGTCATACCGACGCGATCGTGACCGAGGATTCGGAGGCCGCGGCGAGATTCATGAACGAAGTAGATTCGGCGGCTGTATTCCAAAATGCTTCGACGCGTTTTGCCGACGGTTTTCGTTACGGATTTGGCGCCGAAGTGGGCATCAGCAACGGCAAACTGCACGCGCGCGGACCGATGGGTCTCGAAGGCCTCACGACATACAAGTACAAGTTGTATGGCCATGGCCAGACGGTGGCTGAATACAGCAAGGGCAAGAAGAAATTCACTCATCGCCGGCTACAGTAGCTGTTGGTCCCGTCTCCGACGAAAGAACCAGGAAAATCCGAGCAGCATCACGACCGCCAAGGACGAGATTGCGTTTCCCGCACGGCGGTCCCAAGTTCGCCGGAAGCGAACGTCAACACGGTGATCCCCTGGGGCGAGAGGCACAAGTATTTGGGAGGTTGCTGGAAGCACAGTGATGCGGGCGCGTTTGGCATCTACCTGAACCTCCCACGAAGGATAGTCTAGTAACCGTAAAGCAAGGGTCACAGGTGCTGCGCTTCCCTCGGTGAATGCCTTGCGCTCGGCGGACCAGCGGTCAATGTTGAGCTTGAATCCCGCAGCTGGCACTGAAGCACTCGAACCGGAACGGAGTTCTTCAAATTGGGGCACGGGATCTGGCGAGATGCCGGGAGGACGCTCCGTGTCGTCTGGGTTGCCAGGGAGGTCGAGACGGGTGAGGCCGATGGGCGCGTATTCGTCCGTTCCCTCATAACCGCGGTGTGAACTTATTGCAGCTGCGATTGCGGGAACGTCCTCGTCGTCCCAATACGCATTGCGAATGATGGTTGTGGCCGTAGCAGCAATCCCCGCAAAAACCACGACGGTTACGGTCCAAGATAGACGCCGGTTGCGCATGCTGAAGATTGCGACGGCCAGGAAGAAAGCGAAAGCAACAGCGAGTACATCAAGCCACCGCCACGGGAATTGGATGAATCGCAATTCGGGAAGCGTGTCCCATAACCATAGGCTCGGTCGCAGCATCAGGAAGACCGACGCCACAGCAAGGGAAATCAAGATCCACCACAACTCGCGAAGGTGTCGCCGCTTCCTCGCTGCGAAAATTGCGGCGATACTCGTGATAGCTATTACGCCGGCGGCGATCCAAGACACCTTTTCATTGAAAAGCACGAAGTCCGGATCATTCATGCGGGTGAAAAGGAAATTCCGGCTGGGGTTAACTTCAGAGGCGACGGCTTGCGCAATTTGAACCCAGCGCCGCTCCCAGGCGGCCGGCAAAATGTAAAAGGCTGAAAGGGCGAAGCCGCCAGCCATCGCACTCGCGCCGAGGAGAAGAGGGCGAAGGCTTTTTCGCACGACGCATCCGACTAATATGATCAGGACCAGCGAGTAGGTGGCGATCACGGCTGCGGGCGCGTTCGTGAGCCAAACCGCGGCAAAGATCGTGGCCAGCGGAAGGCTGTGACGCCACTCACCAGCAATGACTCGCAAGACTCCCCAAATGAGCAGCGGAAATAGAGCGCCAGCCAACAGTTCGGCAAAATCGCTGCGGTAATAAGCGATCACGAGATTGTAGGGATTCACAGCGTATAAAAGCGCGGCGACGACAGCTTGCGGCGGCGGTAGCCACTCGCGCGAAAGGACCCACATCGACATACCCGCGAGGACCAGCGCAGGCCAGATCAATGCGCCGGGAACCATTCTCCAGGGCAGCACGGACCCGAGGGCGGCTCCGGCAATCCACGAAGCGGGAGGATAGAAGATGAACCGCGGCTCGCCGAATCCCCAATTCGCCCACTCGGCCCACCGGGGATAAACGATTCCTTCGTGCCACTGGCCGGCCACATCCATCCAGGAGGCTACGTGAAAGTCGAAATCATGGCCGGAGGCATTGCCGAGGAAGAGCATGGGCATTACTGCGAAAACTGCAGCAACACACATGCACCCCAGGGGGACAGCCCACGGGGCTGCGGGTCTGAACGGGGGATGCTCTGTGGATGCGGACTCTCGTTGGTTCAGAATCGTCTCCCGCCGTGAATGCGACGCGTTCGAGAATACAAAATTGGGGAAGGCACCGCCACTGGCGTTGCTTTTGGCGCGGGACGCAATTGAAGCGCAAATCTTGCCACATTCTGCTTGAAAAGTTAGAGTGATTTGGCCGGTCGCGATAGTGCAGGCCGAACGCGAGCACGCAGCCCCCGATTGAAGGAATCGAGAAATGACTAGCGAAGAAGAGAGGCTGCGGGGGAATGCTGAACGAAGCGTTAACTGGAGACGCTGGGGTCCGTATCTCGCCGAGAGACAATGGGGAACAGTTCGCGAGGATTACAGCGCGAACGGTGACGCTTGGAACTATTTTCCGCACGACCACGCGCGGTCGCGTGCCTACCGCTGGGGCGAGGACGGAATCGGCGGAATCTGCGACCGCCACCAGCACATCTGCTTTGCTCTCGCGCTTTGGAACCAGAGAGATCCGATCCTGAAAGAGCGCCTATTTGGCCTCACCAATCCTCAGGGGAATCATGGAGAAGATGTAAAGGAATGCTACTTTTACCTCGACGCAACGCCGACTGGTTCCTATTTGAAGTTCCTGTACAAATATCCTCATGCGGCTTTTCCCTACGAACAGCTTCTAAGTGAAAATGCGAAGCGAACGCGGCTACAACCTGAATACGAACTGATCGACACCGGGGTTTTTGGCGAGAATCGGTATTTCGACGTCTTCGTGGAATACGCCAAAGCCACCGCAGAGGATATCCTGATCCGCATCACAGCTTGGAACCGCGGTCCTGAACCGGCGCGGTTGCACATCCTGCCAACGCTCTGGTTTCGAAATCGCTGGTCGTGGGGCGAGAATTACGATCCGCCGCAGGCGTACCGCATCGACGCTCCACTGGGAACATCGCTGATCGAGCTATCCGAATATCACTACGGCAAGCGCTGGCTGCTTCTAGATGGGACGCCAGAACTTCTTTTTACGGAGAATGAAACGAATGCGGAGCACCTTTTTCATTTTAAAAACCACACGCCTTATGTGAAGGATGCTTTCCACCAATACGTAATCAACGGCAAGCTTTCCGCGGTGAATCCGGCTCAAAAGGGCACGAAAGCAGCAGCGCTATATACTGCGGAGATCGCGCCATCAGCAAGCTGGACCATCTGCGCCCGTCTGATTGACAAGAACCCGTCACAGAACCAGATAGCCGCGAGGCAACTCTTTGGCGCGAGTTTCGATGGCGTGTTCTTCGAGCGAATCAGGGAAGCCGATGAGTTTTACGCGCAGCGCGCTCACGCTGGGATGGGTGACGATGCCCGGCTAGTGCAGCGCCAGGCATTTGCGGGGCTGCTGTGGGGTAAGCAAAGCTACCACTACGATGTTCGACGCTGGCTCCAGGGCGACCCCACTCAGCCGGCGCCGCCGTACGAGCGATTCGAAGGACGAAATCATCGGTGGGTCCACCTGCATAATTCCGATGTGATCTCAATGCCGGATACCTGGGAGTACCCATGGTACGCCGCCTGGGATTTAGGGTTCCATTGTGTAGCAATGTCGGTGATTGATCCGGATTTTGCGAAGGACCAGCTAGTCCTCTTTCTGCGCGAATGGTACATGCACCCGAATGGACAATTGCCTGCGTACGAATGGAATTTCTCGGACGTGAATCCGCCGGTGCACGCCTGGGCGGCTTGGCGCGTCTACAAAATTGCCGGCCGGATTCAGGGCAAGGAAGACCGCAATTTTTTAGAAAAGGTCTTTCACAAACTGCTTTTGAACTTTACGTGGTGGGTGAACCGTAAGGACCCCGACGGGAAGAACGTGTTCGAAGGCGGCTTCCTCGGATTGGATAATATCGGCGTTTTCGACCGCTCGCGGCCTCTTGCCCCCGGCACCACCATCGAGCAATCCGACGGCACGAGCTGGATGGCGATGTTCTGTCTGAACATGCTCGCCATGGCGATGGAGCTTGCCCATGATGATCCCGCCTATGAGGATGTCGCCAGCAAGTTCTTCGAGCACTTCGTATTCATCTCGCAAGCGATGAATGATATGGGCGGCGAGGGGATCGGGCTGTGGGACGAAGGCGACGGCTTCTACTATGATGTTCTGCATCGGCCGGACGGCGGCCACATCCCGATGAAGGTGCGCTCGATGGTGGGCTTGGTTCCTCTTTTTGCTGTCGAAACCTTTGATCCCGAGGACCTTCAGCGCTTGCCCGCTTTCACTCGCCGCATGCAATGGTTTCTGAATCACCACGCCGAAGTGTCGGAGCACGTTGACATGGGCCAGCGCAACGCGAATGGCACGCGATTGTTGCTCACCATCGCGAATCGAAAGAAACTCGAGCGCATCTATCGCTACGTTCTCGACGAAAAGGAGTTCTTGTCTCCGCATGGAATTCGGGCGCTATCGAAATTCCATGAGAAGCATCCATTCATGCTGAATGTGGACGGACAGTCTCACTCCGTGGACTACGAGCCCGGCGAATCCACCACCAATCTCTTCGGCGGGAATTCCAATTGGCGCGGTCCCATTTGGTTTCCGCTGAACTACCTGCTGATCGAGTCGATCCAGCGCGTTCACTACTATTATGGCGACGAATTCCGAGTGGACTTCCCGACGGGCTCGGGACAGAAGAAGACGCTCTGGGACGTCGCTAGCGAGCTGTCACGCCGGCTGTCGCACATTTTTCTCTGGGAGGATGGGCGCCGGCCCGTGCATGGCGATACGGCGCTGTTTCAGCAGGATCCTTTTTGGCGCGATTTGGTTCTATTTTACGAATATTTTCACGGTGAAACCGGCGCGGGCCTAGGCGCGAGTCACCAAACAGGATGGACGGCGTTGGTTGCGAAACTTCTCGAGCAGAGCGGCGCATAAGCGCAAGGCCATTTACGCTTTCAGGGCAGGTTCGACCAATTCGATCAAAACGCGCTTGCCTTCTGCCATCAGCACTAGAAAAAAATTTACGCGTGTGCCGCCGGCGCCCGGATGCGTTTCCGGATACACGGGCGTTAGCCCGAACCGAGTGCGCAAGATTTCAGTGGCTCGGTTCACACTGGTCACATTCACTTCGATTTGCTGAATTCCCTCTCCAAATTTCTTGAGATATCGTGCGATTGCACCCGGGCCAGTCGGATCGCGCGTCGTTAGAATATCGAATTCTTCATGCTCGCCCGAGCGTAATTCGAATTCTATCGCATCCTGGTCCGGCGGCACTTCCGCGAGCGGAGGGGATCCGTTCGCGACCCGAATCTTCCCGAAATTCTCGGGCTGCACCGCGATGCCGACGCTGAACGGCGTATTTTCCGGGCCTAACTTGCCGGCCGCATCCATCGAAGATGGGCGCACAAGTTTGCAAAATTCGGCGTCCCTGAACCATTCACGGGTTGCGGTAAAAAACAGGGCAGCCCCCGCCAAGTGCAGGTGCGTTGCAGCCGCACGCCTTTTAGCCGGATCAGAATCGGCCAGGTTGCCTATCGACTCGGCTACGTCGCGGACTTCAGCCATATTCGCATCACTGGTTGGCGGGAGAATGCGACGGCTGGACGGAATTAACGTTGGAGAGCGCGACGTACTCGGTTTGGCCCGGCTGCACCGTCACGGGCACGTCCCAGCGTGGACGCGCGTCACCCACATCGGCGGCCACATCAAGCGTGCTGATCCAATAGTTTCCGGGCGGCACATCACGCAAAAAACCCTGCCCCTGAAGGTTCGATTCCGTGCGCGCCACCAAATATTTGGACTGCGCCAGATCGAGAGCCCGGCGACGAATTTCCGGAGTTCGCCTTCCGAGCAAAGCGTTCCATTTCGGCCCAGGGTCTATCTCAGCAAGATTGAGATCGATGCCGTCTACGCTGTGAGGATGCTGCTCGATGTAACGGCGGATCGTTTCCCGGTAGTCGGCGTTTGCTTTCGCATATCTTTCCGGATTTTTGACTTTGTCGGAGGCCTTGACTTTGGATTTGGGAAAATCCGCGGATTGATCGCCGGCATTCCGATCCATGTACGCCGAGAAAAATTCGGGAATATTCATGACGTCTGCCGCACGCAACTTGCGAATGAAATCTTCCCCGGCCAGTGTCACGAATTGGTTCTTTTTCATCCAGGCTTTCAATTCGGTGGAATAGGAGGTGGAGTCGAGTTTGTCGATGAACCCGTTCATGTCGGGTTTCGGATCTTCTGCATCGGCTTCCTTCCCGATTTCCTCGAAGCTTTTGCTTAGGAGATAAAAAGGGAAGCCGCGTACCGGCTCTTCCAGGCCTCCGGAGGGCGTAGCGCGTGCCACGAATTCGATCGAGCCGTCTTGCGCGGCTGCTCGCGGAACGATCGCGATCATCGCCGCCATTAGGACCGTAACGAAAGTGATTTTGCTTTTCATGCCGGCCATCGTAACAGAGCGGCATAACGCGAGAGCGTTGCGGCGCGGAACGATGGGTCCAGTTGGTTAACGTCAGGCTTAGCCTATGTCCCGTGGAAAAAGATCGCGGAGAAGGCGCTGTGCGATCGCGGCTTCAGAACAATTGAAATGCGACTTCGATAATCTGCCTCACGGCGGCGGGCCTTCCGTCAGGCCCGCGCGCAGGCGTAAGACGCCAGGTCCGCACCGCCTGAATGGCTTTTTCGTCAAGACCGAGACCGAGACCCTTCGCGACGTGAATATCAGTCACTCGGCCGTCCGCGGTGACGATCGCAATTAGCTCGACCACACCTTGCACCTTCACCTTCATGGCCTCATCGCTGTAATCGGCTCGCGGACAGTAGAGACATGCCGGAACGCCGTAGCCGCCCGTGCCCGCATTCGGCGCGCCGCCGCCAGTATTCCAGCCCTCTCCGGGCCCCACGCCCGCACCATTTCCGTTTCCCACGCCACTGCCGTGACCTTGGCCCATCGAATCGGTCAGGGACTTGCCAAGCGGGTCGCCCCAGTTAGGAAGATTCTGATTCGGCAATCTAATATCCGGATTGCCAACAACCGTTGGCGTCATCGCGATCTGTGGGTGCTCCACGGGATGCACCATCGGTGCCGAGAATTGCGTCCATGAAAACTTGGGCAATTTCCCTCTAGCAGCCGGGGCCGTGTCGTGCGCGCCGCCACCGCCACCCGCGGCCTTGGCGGAGGGTTTGAGCTTCGCGAGATAAGGCGAGACGCTTACATCAACCGGCGGTTCAGGGTTGAAGGCTTTTGTGGTCGTGGTGATGATTCCCGGAAACAGCAGCGGAATGACCACCACCGCAGTGATTGCTACCGCGTGAACTAGGATTGAAACAATCTGCACGCGATTGAATTGTGTGTTCTTCGACCAGATTTCCGGAACCGGAATGGGCTGGCTCGTGGTCTGCAGAGGGGGCAGTTTTCGGGGCGCGATCCAATCACGCATGTTTTGCCAAAGGCTGGGCTCCTCGTTCCAATCTACTAGCAGCGCGGATTTCACCTTTCCGCGAGGAGCAGCGCGGAAAAATTCCTGCAGGTTGGCGCTTATCCCGGTGCCAAACTTCGGCATGTCAAACGCGGTCGGCGTACCGGGGCGAACCTTGGCGGGACGCTCGGTGAGAAAGTCTCGCAGGTTCGAAAACAGGCTCCTTAGGCTGGACTCATGAACCGGTGCAGGCAGGCGCCCCAAGTGCAGCCCGGGTTCGGTTGATCCGCTCACCGGGCGGTCCGCTTTGTCGAGTCTGGTGCTAAGATTGAGCGTTCGCATTACTTGGTTCCCATCCGCAGCGGTACCTCATGTTAGACGCACGGCTGCGCAAAAGGATGTCTGGCCCGGGGCGGCTGACACACCTCATAATTCATTGTAACATTACGTGGCGCGATGCCAAATTTCGGTTTCCGCCACGCAAGTTTGTAGCACAAGGTAGCATACCCCGGCCACACATTGAGGCCAGCCTTTCCAGAAAGGACTTATCGAGCCCCGCAAGATGGCGAAAACTGTGGACTTGAAGCGCACCCTGAATCTTCCAAAAACCGAGTTTCCCATGAAAGCGCAACTGCCGGAGCGTGAGCCCGAACAGCTTGCCGCGTGGGAACAAATGGGCCTGTACGCCCTGATTCTCGAACAGCGCGCTGGTTCGCCCCTGTTCGTCCTTCACGATGGCCCTCCCTATCCAACGGGTGAAATTCATCTCGGCACCGGACTCAACAAGATCGTAAAAGATATGATCGTTAAATCGAAAACCATGGCGGGCTTCCAGTCGCCCTACATCCCCGGCTGGGATTGCCACGGCCTGCCCATTGAGACGCAAGTGGAAAAGGAATTGGGAGGAAAGACAAGCAAAGTTTCCGCGGCCGAGTTTCGCAAGATGTGCCGGGAATTTGCAGCGCGTTACGTGGAGATCCACAAACGCGAATTTCGCCGCCTGGGCATCTTTGGTCAGTGGGACAAGCCCTATCTCACTATGGATCCCAGCATGGAAGCTTGTATCGCCGGGACCTTCATCGATTTCCTCGAGAAAGGCTACGTGTATCGCGGTCTGAAACCCGTCTATTGGTGCATTTGCGATCGTACCGCGCTCGCGGAAGCGGAAGTGGAGTACGAAGACCACACCAGCCCTTCCGTTTGGGTGAAATTTCCGGTTGTGCCGGGACCGAAATCATCAGCACTCGGCAGCGACGTGAGCGCGCTGATTTGGACGACGACTCCTTGGACTCTTCCCGCGAATCGCGCTCTAGCGTTTCACCCGGATTTCGATTACACGGTCGCTGACACTTCCGCCGGCAAGCTCTTGCTGGCGAAGGACCGCATCCCGGCGATATCTGATGAGTTGAAGCTCGAAATCGGGAACGTTCAAGGTTCATGGAAGGGCAGAGACCTAGAAGGGATTCAGTTCCAGCACCCTTTTCTTGATTTGCGGGTGCCCGCCGTCCTGGCGGATTACGTCACGCTCGATCAAGGGAGCGGCATTGTCCATACCGCCCCGGGACACGGCGCAGAGGATTTCCGCACGGGCCAAAAGTATGGCCTTGAAGCGTACGCCCCGCAGGACGATAACGGCCGCTTCACCGACGGTCTTCCCGAATATAAGGGCAAGACTGTGTGGGAGGCGAATCCAGTCATCATTGAGCTGCTGAGGAAACGCGGCATGCTCGTCGGCGAGCGCAAGCTTACGCACAGCTATCCGCACTGCTGGCGCTGCCACAATCCGGTGATTTTCCGCGCTACCGAGCAATGGTTCATTTCGATGGACGAGCCGGTTGGGCCGCCCGACCCGCGAATGATCTCAGTCACAGGTGATCAGTCCCGTAGTCTGAGGACGCGTGCGCTGTTCGAGGTTCAAAAAGTGAAATGGGTTCCCGCCTGGGGCGAGGCGCGAATGAGCAACATGATCACGGAACGGCCCGATTGGTGCATCTCGCGCCAGCGTTTTTGGGGAGTGCCGCTGATCGTCTTCACCTGTGACGCGTGTGGCAAGCAGCTCAGGGATTTTCAGGCGTTGCGGCACGTACTGCCGTTTTTCCAGCGCGAAGGCGCGGACGCGTGGTACAGCCACTCTCCCGAAGAGCTGCTTCCACCGGGAACAAAATGCTCCTGCGGCGCGGCGAAATGGCGCAAGGAAAACGACATCCTCGATGTGTGGTTCGACTCAGGCTCCACTCACCTCGCCGTGCTCAGCGAAAAGGAGGGAACGTGGCCCGCCGACGTGTACATGGAAGGTCCCGATCAATATCGCGGGTGGTTCCAAAGCTCGCTGCTAATCGGTGTGGGGACGCGGGGACGAGCGCCATATAAGCAAGTGGTCACCCACGGCTGGACGCTCGACGAAAAAGGCGCGCCGATGTCGAAATCGCTCGGCAACGCCATGTATCCCAAAGAAATTTCGGATAAGTGGGGCGCCGACTTGCTGCGCGTGTGGGTCGCCTCCCAGGACTTCACGCAGGACGTCCGCCTTTCCGATGCAATGATGACGCAGCTTGCCGAAGCCTACCGCAAAATCCGCAATACTTTTCGTTTCGCACTATCGAATCTCTTCGATTTCGAGCCGGGGCGCGACATCGTGCACGACGCGGACATGTGGGAGATGGACGCCTGGATGCTTCGCCGCACCGGCGCGCTTATCCGCCAATGCAACGAGTGGTACAAGGAATTCGAGTTTCATCGCGTCTATCACGCGATCCAGGATTTCTGCACGGTCGATCTGAGCGCATTTTATTTCGACGTGCTCAAGGACCGCCTCTACACCTTCGCGCCAAATAACCGAGGGCGCCGCTCCGCGCAAACGGCGGTCTATCACATCTTGCGTGCGTTGGTCCGCCTGATCGCGCCCATCTTGGTTTTCACTTCCGAGGAAGTTTGGAAGCATCTGCCGCGCGGCGCTTCGCCTTCGCCGCAGCCGAGCGTGCACATGGCTTCGTTCCCCTCCCCCGAACCATTCGAAAAAGCGTTCGACGACGCCCGGTCAAAAGAATGGAATCGCTTGCTCGCCGTCCGCGAAGAAGTGTTGAAAACGCTTGAACCTCTGCGCGCCACAAAAACAATCTCTGCGGGCCTTGAAGCGCGAGTTACTCTCGCTGCTCACAGCGAACTGGCCGGAATATTGCGCAAGCACGCCGCTAGCCTTCCGGCTTTTTTCATCGTCTCGCAAGTTGAAATCGCCGCAGACAATGCGGACATCGGCAAGCCGGCCGCCGGTGGCGATGACGGGCTGCGGATCCACGTCGAGCGCGCCCGTGGGAAGAAATGCTCGCGCTGCTGGAATTATTCGACGCACGTAGGCGAAAGCGAAGATTATCCTGACTTCTGCGAGCGCTGCGTCGCCGCAATGAATGAAATTGAGCGCGAGGGAGGCAGCGTGGCTGGGAGTGCCTCTTCGTAATGCCTTCCGCCTCACGCCCGGCATGGCTCCTAACCGTTCTAGCTGCAACCGTTCTAGTCCTGGACCAAGCGAGCAAATATGTCGTGGAGAACTTCACTCAAGCGGGTTCGAGCCGCGTCTTGATTCCTGGTATGTTGAATCTGGTTCACACCAGCAATCCGGGTGTCGCATTCGGACTTTTGGCCGATTCCGAAATGCCCTGGCGTGGGCCATTGCTTATCTTGTTTTCCGCCGCAGTGATCGGCCTAATCGGATGGCTCCTGGCCACTGGTCGGGCCGGAGGCAGGCTCGGGCAATGCGGAATGGCGCTGATTCTCGGTGGCGCGGCGGGTAATGTTCTGGACCGGATCGCCCACCACAGCGTTACCGATTTCATCGATTGCTACGTCGGCAGCCACCACTGGTACACTTTCAACGTGGCTGACTCGGCGATTGTCATCGGCGCCGCCCTGGTCCTGCTCGAACTCCTTCGCGATTGGCGGCATCCCAGCCAGGAACGGGCCTAGCAATGCATCCTGTCCTTTTTCAGATCGGCTCCGTCACGATCTACACGTACGGGGTGCTTGCCGCAGCTGGATTTCTGGTTGGACTCTGGCTCGCCTACCGGCAAGCTCCGCGAGCCGGTTTGAATCCGCATGGCGTCTGGAGTCTCGGAGTCTACGGAATCCTTGCGGCCCTGCTGATGTCGAAAATGTGGCTGATCTTCAGCGCGTGGGACTACTACATCGCACATCCCAGCGAGATTTTCAGCATGGCGACTTTTCAATCAGCCGGTACGTTTTATGGCGGCGTCCTCGGCGGAATTATCTGGGTCGTCCTGTACACGCGCTTTCAGAAAATGGCGCTTCTCGCCGTGCTGGATGTCCTCGCCGCTCCCATTGCGCTCGGACACGCGATTGGCCGCATCGGATGCTTCGTCGCCGGCTGCTGCTACGGCAAACCGACGTCGCTCCCGTGGGGCGTCACTTTCACTAGCCCCATCGCGGAAACAATTGCCGGGACGCCCCTGCGCGTTTCACTGCATCCCACACAGCTCTACGAAGCTGGCGCCGAATTCTTGAACTTTTTTCTTCTTATCTGGCTAGGCGCCAGGCGGCGATTCACCGGGCAGTTGATTGGCGCATATTTTGTCCTGTACGGAAGCGAACGCGGCGCCATTGAGTTTCTTCGTGGCGACCCAGGCCGTACGATGATGTTCCACAATTCGGTATCGCTGATGCAGATTGTGAGCGCCGGACTGATTATCGCCGGCGCTTCGCTTTGGTGGCGCGGCCTGCGTCGTGCTGATTCGATCGCGCGGGCACCCGCGCCGCGCGCGATGGCGAGCCGTTCCTAGCATGATCGTTGGACGTGATGAAGCAACAGCATGCCCTTAAGCCGCTCTGGCGAACGCCTCAAATTTATCGTACCGCCTGACTGCTCGGGCCATCGCCTTGACCGTTTCCTGGTCTCGCGGCTTCCCGCCCTGAGTCGCTCCCAGATCAAATCGCTGATCGACGAGGGCCGCGTGCTCGTGGACGGCAACGCACTCAAAGCCTCGCATCACGTCGCATCGGGCGAGACGGTGGACGTCGAAATTCCTCCGACGCCGGCTGCACGGGTTGAAGCCGAGCCTATCCCACTCGATATCCTTTGCGAAGACGAAGACGTCGCAGTCATCAACAAACCGGCCGGAATGATTGTGCATCCGGGGGCCGGCGCAGATGCCGGCACGCTGGTCGCCGCGCTTCTAAATCGTTTCGGTGAGGCTGGACTCTCAACCGTCGGCGGACCGTTGCGCCCCGGCATCGTCCACCGCCTCGACAAAGATACTTCCGGCGCAATCCTGGTTGCGCGCACCAACGAAGCTCACCGGAAACTAGTGGACGATTTTCGCGAGCGCCGAATCGACAAGACCTATCTCGCGCTACTCCACGGGAGCATCAAGGGCCGGTCAGGTTCTGTGGAACTGGCCATCGCCCGCGACCTGCGCCGCCGTTCGCGGATGACCGCCCGCCGCCGCGAGGGCCGTGAGGCTCGGACCGATTGGCGCATCCTGCTCCGGCTCAAGAACTACACCTTGATCGAGGCGGGCCTGCACACCGGCAGAACCCATCAGATTCGCGTTCACTTTTCCGCGCTTTCATGTCCGGTTGTGGGCGATACGCTTTACGGTGCCCCCCGCCAGGAACGCGCCGGCTCTGTCCTGCTCCCGCCGCTGAACCGCAATTTTCTCCATGCCGCCCACATCGCCTTCGCTCATCCACGAACAGGTCGGCAAATCGAGGTCCGTGCGCCGCTGCCACCCCAACTCGTGGACTATCTCGCCGCCCTCGCTCATGCGGTCCAAGTCGATGCGAGTTCGGTTGACGCTACCATACGCGAGTTCCTATAATCCTTTCCGTGAAGTGCGGTTTGACGAATCTTCCTAGCCGTCTCCGGGTAGCAGTGCTTCTGCTGCTCGTCGGATTCGCAGTCTCTGGCATATGCGCCCATCCGCAACAGCCTCTGCAGGCGCCAGCGAGGCCGGCCGCTTACCCTCCTCAACGCGCCCCAGCCACGCAAAATCCGCAACCGGACGCGCGCCCTCAGCAGCCGCCTATCGTCAGCACCACCGGCCTTGTCCACCTCGTTGTCACGGTTGTAGACCGTCATCACGATTTCATCACCGATCTCGACAAAACCGATTTCAGGGTTCTCGATAACGGCACTCCGCAAGTCATTCGTTTTTTCGGCCGCGAAACCGATTTGCCGCTGCGCATCGCGTTGTTGCTCGATACGTCCAACAGCATCCGCCCGCGCCTGAAATTTGAAAAAGATGCCGCGATAGACTTCCTCGACAAGGTAATCCGCCGCGAGAAAGATCTCGCCTTCCTAATGACTTTCGATAACGAGCCGCAGGTGATTCAGGATTACACGTCCAGCGTCGATCTGCTTACCTCGGCCATTCAGCAACAGCGCGCCGGAGGTGGCACGGCTCTGAATGACGCCATCTATATGGCGGCACAGAAGCTGGCGCATCCCCCCGTTCCCGTGGGGCCGGAAACAGAGGTACGCCGGGTCATCGTTGTGATCAGCGATGGTGACGACAACCTCAGCGATCGTGCACTTAGCGACGCAATCGATGCTTCCATTCGTTCTGAAGTCGCTGTCTTCACGGTCAGCACCAGCACCGACTGGCTGGCGATCGACGACGCGAGCCGCCCTAGCAAATATCACATCGAAGGGGGCGATAAAGTTTTGCAGGAATTTGCCGACCAAACGGGAGGCCATGCGTTCTTCCCCTACCGCGTAGACGACCTCGCTCAGTCCTTTCTCGACATCGGAACCGAACTGCGCAGCCAGTATTTCATCGCCTACGCTCCTGCCAATCCGCCTCCCGCCGGCGTATACCGCAAAATCCAAGTCGAGACGGATCGCAAGGGCCTCACCGTCCGCACACGCAAGGGCTACTACGCCGCAATGCCTTCCGGAGCGCCCGGCGCTCAGTAGCCGAACCAGTGGCCGGGGAGGCCACACCTCATGAGAACTTGGCTGCGAGTTACGCTGATGATTGCGATCTGTGCGGCTCTTGGGGGCCGGGCGCTCCTCGCACAGCAAGCGGCGCCGCAGGAAGGCGACTACATCGCCAGGAATTTCGTGTTCCGCTCCGGAGAAACGCTCCCCGAGCTCCGCCTGCATTACACCACACTCGGAAAGCCGGTGCGCAACGCACAGGGACGCGTAACCAACGCGGTCTTGATCCTGCATGGGACCGGCGGCACCGGACGAGGATTCTTACAGCCGATCTATGCGGGCGAGCTATTCGGACCCGGGCAGCTTCTGGATACGGACAAGTATTTCATCGTCCTTCCTGACAGCATTGGTCATGGCAAGTCCTCCAAGCCAAGCGACGGGCTCCACGCGCATTTTCCGCATTACGACTACGACGATATGGTTGCCGCGCAGTACCTCCTTTTAACAAAAGGGCTGCACGTAAACCATCTGCGTCTGGTGACCGGGACTTCGATGGGGTGCATGCATTCGTTTGTATGGGGCGAGACGTACCCGGACTTCATGGATGCGCTGATGCCTCTGGCGTGCCTGCCGGTGCAGATTGCCGGCAGGAACCGTTTGTGGCGGAAGATGGTCATGGAGGCGATCCAAAGCGATCCTGAGTGGAAGGGCGGCGAATACACGAACGAGCCGCAACAGGCTCTGCGAAGTTGGATCGATATTCTGACCATTGCGGGAAGCGCGCCGCTGCAGATGCAGAAAACGCTGCCCACGCGAGATGCCGCTGATGAATACCTGCAGAAAGCCTACGAGACGCGGGTGAAAGACCTCGATGCAAACGACGTTTTGTACCAATTGGATGCCTCGCGGGACTACGATCCTTCGGACAACTTGGAAAAAATCGAGGCGCCGGTGATGTGGGTCAATTCGGCGGACGACTTCATCAACCCGCCGGAATTGGGAATCGCGGAAAGCGAAGTGAAGCGAATCAAGAGCGCGAAATTTGTGCTACTCCCGATCAGCTACCAGACTTACGGTCACGGAACGCACACGCACGCGGCTGCGTGGAAGCAATATCTGGCGGAACTGCTGGAAGAGTCGGCGCGGAATTAGCATTTGAAATGCGCAGCCATGGCCTTCAGCGGGCGACTCGGCACCTGCCCTATCTGGATGGTGCGTAGTAGCCCTTGCGGGCCAGAATCTTCAGGTCGGCACGATCCACGTCCACGCGTATCTTTCGAAACGTGCCGTCATGCTTTGTGTTCGTCGGATAGTAGCCGATCACGTACTGCGACCGCAGTTCCTCCGCGATCGTATCGAAGGCCTTCTCGAGTCCCCTGTCATTGCGCACGTTGATCACGCGTCCTCCCGTCTCGTGCGCCATCTTTGAGGCCACACCAGGCCCGTATCCTTCCGAAGCGCTCGGATCGATTATCAAGATGAAATGGAGGACCGCGTCGGCACGCTGTGCGGATTCGATCGCATCGTTTTCGCTCAACTTGCTTCCGGTGTCCTCGGCATCTGTCAGCAGGATGATGGCTTTGCGTCCCGCTTCCGAAGCTAGTTCATCGTGCGCCGCCAGATAAACCGCGTCATAAAGATTCGTGCCGCCCCCGCGCGAAGGCACGGTACCCCCGGTCCCGCCGATGCCGGATGCATCCACATTGATTTCCGCGCGCCGGATAGCGTGCTGGAGCACTCCCGGATCCTCGCTGAAGTCCGCTAGCAGGTTCACGTCGGTATCAAAGCTCATGACGACTGCTTCGTCTTTCTTATGCATCACCTCCTGGACGAAGTTCGAAGCCGCTTCCTTTTCGGCGCTCAGGATTTCCTGCATGCTCCCGCTGGTATCCATCATGATTGCGAGCGAGAGCGGCAGGTCTACTTCTTTCGTGAAATAAGAGATTTTCTGCTCCGTTCCATCCTCAAATACTTTGAAATCGTTCTTCGTCAGGTCGGAGACGATTCCGTTGTGCCGGTCGCGAACCGTTGTGAACACATTCACGACCGTCGTTTGCACTTGGAGCGGAGCGGACGATTGCGGGGGTTCCTGCTGCCGGGGAGTTTGTGATTCTTGGCTCGGCCGGGAGCGGTCGATCAGCGGTCCTCGCGGGCTTGACTCTTGGAACGCACCGCGGTCCATCGCGGACGCTCGCGACGCGATCGGTCTCGCCAGCGGATAGGCGCTGGCTGCCAAAACCAGAATACCCGCCGCGATGCCGGTCAGGCGCATTGTATAATTCCTCCGGAGTAGGGAATAGATTGATACGATGCGCCGTACGCGTTTACGGATGTTCCGACCCAAGCCAACGCACCCAGGTCCCCGGCGAACTCTCGCGGTCTAGACTGCGGAGAAACGAGACGCAAAGATGACGCAAAGACTTTCATTGCTTGGTTCACTCCTGTTGCTTAGCTTTGCGGGCCAAGCGTGGCCGCAGGCGCTGCGTCCGGCTGCCCCGGCGCAGCAGCAGAATCCGCCGCGCATCATCGTTCCAACATACACCGTCATCGTTCCTGTTACTGTAAAAGATAATCGCGGCCAGTTGGTCGGAGATCTTCAAAAGAAAGACTTTCGAGTTTTCTCTGACAACATCGAACAGAAGATTCGCCAGTTCTCTTCTGAGCCGGTGCCCCTTTCCGCCGTCGTCCTTATCGACAACGATCTCGATCAGCGGCAAGCCTCGCAAGTTCAAAAGAGCCTCACAGCCATCTCAGCCGGCTTCGGCCCTCCGGACGAAGTTGCCGTAGTCACTTACGACGAGTTTCCCCAAACCGTCGCCGATTTTTCCTTCAACAACGATCATTTGTTCACACAGTTGAAGCGCCTGGATCTCGAGTCGCACAATAGCCAGGTGATCGCCGACCCGACCACAGCCGGGCCCATGATGAACGGCCATCAGCCCGTGGACACGGCGCGCGGCATCCCGCAGCACGGCTCGAAGCGATACAGAAACGACAACGCCCTGAACGATGCCCTTTACGCGGCGTCCAATATGCTGAAGGATCGCGGGCGAGACCGCCGCAAAATCATCTTTCTGATCTCCGACGGCACGAATGCCAAAAACGAGCACACCTTCGACGAGACGCTTCACTCCCTCCTCGCCAATGATGTTGCAGTGTATTCCATTTCCGTGACGCGTTCGCTGCCCATCGGCAAGTCTTTGATTCAGCGGGGAGCTTCGGAACTCGAAAAATACGCCTTGAACAGCGGTGGCGATACGTTTTACGCATCCAAGCAGGCCGATCTCGAGCGTCTCTATTCCGACGTCACCGAACAAGCCCGCAACCAATATACTTTGACCTTTTCGCCCGAGAATATTCCCCAGGGGCAGGACTTTCACATCATTGAGGTGCGCGTCGAGCGCCCTGACTTGAATGTCGAGACTCGCCGCGGATTCTATTTGAGCGCTATCAGCGCCGGTCACTAGCGGTGCGCATTTTCAAAACGGCAATCGCCTGAAAGTTTTTCTTCTTGACTTCATCCGCCCCTGCTTCTATAGATGAACGAAGCGGGATCGGCGCTCGAATTTAAGTTCGCTGCCGTCTCGCGGAGAAAGCTCCAGAAAGTAAATGCGCGGAGCCCACTCCGGACTTTAAGTCGGAAAGTCTGGCGAAAAAAGCGGGGCAATCGTTGTCAGATTGCCCTGCTTTTGTTTTGCGGTTGTAGGGGCACAACATGCTGTGCCCGGCGAAGATACTTGGCTGACACGCGCTATCCACCTTGCACCACGGGCGCCGTCTTCTCGCACTCGTGGTGGTATCCGAGCCGAACGCGGCTTGCTAGTGCGTCGTGTGCGCCGCGGGTCGAATCGTTATCAGCTGTTCGTGTTCTGGGCAAAGCGGCTTGAAGTCGCAATATCCACAGCCAAAACCAGGCTTCGCTCGAAAATTCGCTGCGCGAATCTGGTCAGCCACTTCGGCGATCTTTTCCTTCGCTGCCGCGAGAGCTCCCTCGTCGCGCGTGGTCGCTACTGCTTGATTGTCCGTGAGGTTGTACAGCACCAGGCGTGCCGGCTCCAATCCGAAAACTTCGCGCGCTGCCAGTGCGTAGATACTCAGTTGCAGATTTTCAGCGGCCTTCTTCGCGTCGCGAGGCCTTCCGGTTTTGTAATCCACGATTTCGACTTCGCTAGCGCCCAGGCGATTCACCTGGTCCATTCTGCCCGTCACGATGATGTCGTGATCGAGCGGCAGCTCAAACTTTTTCTCCTGATAAAGAATGTCCGAGGGCGCATCCTGGCAAGAGCGATGAAAGGCTTCCAGTTGTTCGCGGCCTGCCCTGCGATATTCCTCTTGCTGATAATTATCGGGAAAGCCGGCTGACGACCATTGCCGCTCGTAAATCGCCAGGACTTCCTCAAACGGAACCTTCGACCCCTTGCGCATCTCACCCACAAATTCACGAATCGTCGAGTGCATCACATTGCCAAATGTTTTCTGCGCGCTCGGTCCGCCGCGAAGATTCCACACATACTGAAACATATACTTCATCGGACACTGGTCGTATGCATCGATCCGCGAAGCGCTCAATTGCAGCGGCTCAGGTTGCGGCGGGTGGTAGGCCTTGGCCCATAGTGCGACGCGCGAATATGCCTTGGCATTTTCTCGTGGCGCTCGAAAGAGGGGAGGCTCGTCCGACGGGTCCTCCAAAGGTCCGGTGGTCTCTTCCACAGGCGGCAGTTCCACTTTTGGTTGGCACTGGTCGGTGTCAAATTTCTGAATTTTCGGATTCGCTAAGAAATCAACCAGAAACGGCGACTCCCTTTTCCAGCGGTTGACAATCGTCGAAAGCGTCAGCCGCTTTTGCGCTCGCGTGATTGCCACGTAGAAGAGCCGCCGCTCCTCTTGCTTCTGAAAATCAAATTTCGGCTGCTCCTCCTTCATGAGTTCCGGCGGAAATTCGAATGTGGCCGGTCGCGGCCTCGCTGGGAAATCATTGTTGCTAAGGCGCAGGACAAAAACGTGGGGGAATTCAAGGCCCTTGGCGGAGTGGACCGTCATCAGCTGAACGGCGTCATCGGAGAGCTCCTCTTCCAGTTGGATATCTCCATCGAGTTCGTCGAAGAAACCGAGATACTCGGCGAAATCCCGTAGCTGCTTCTGTTCGCTTTTTCCCTCCCATTCCTTCACGAACGCGACCAGCTTTTCCACGTGCTGGCGGTCGATTCCCGACATCAGCACTCCAATGCCCAGGTTCGCGATCAGTTCGTCGAGGACCTCAACCGCTCTTTTCTTTGCGGCCGTTTGCCTCAAGCGATGGAAGAGCTCCACCAACTCCGGCAACCGGACGCCCGGGCGATCCAGGGGAGCTTCCGATTGAGACGCTTCCACTTGATCCAAAAGGGGACGCCGACTTTTTTCCGCGCGTTCAGCCAGCCGCACCAAATCTCGAGCTTCCAGCCCCCAATACGGAGCGCTCAGCACACGCGCGCACGCTACGTTATCCGCCGGGATTGCAATCAGCCGCATCCACGCAAGCAGGTCCCGGACAAGGGTGCTCGATAAAATCGAGGATCTGCGTATCACAAACGGAATTCCCCTTCGCCGCAACGCCTGTAAAAGTTGTCCGCGGTGCCTGTGCTTGCGGTAGAGCACTGCGAAACTTCGCCAGGGGGCCCCTGCATCGTGCAGCCGTTCGATTTCTCCCGCTATCCACTCGCCTTCTTCCTCGAACCCGCAGAATTCGGCCACTCGAATTTTTTCGCCAAGAGGGTTTTCCGTCACAAGCTTCTTGTCCGGTAACAATGGCGACCGCTCATTCACTCCGATTACTTGGCCCGCCACCCGAAGGATTCGCTGGGTCGACCGGTAATTCTGCGAGAGCGATACGAGAAAGTCTCTTGCCACGGCGGCGCCGTGGTTCCTCCTCACGCCGCAAAACCGCTCCAGAAAAATCGTAAAGCTGCCAAACGATGCGCCCCGGAAGCGGTAGATCGCCTGATCGTCGTCTCCCACGGCCAGAATATTGCGGCCCTCCCCGGCCAGCAGCCGGAGCAACTCTAGCTGCGCGATGTTCGTGTCTTGAAATTCGTCCACCAAAATGTAGCGGTACTGGCCGCGCAGTCTTTCCAAAAGCTCGGGATCCGATCGCAAACATTCCACCGACTTCAACAGTTGCGCGCCAAAGGTGTATAAGTTGCGTTCCAGCAGCAGCCGCTCGCTCACCCGGTAGACTCGCGCCAGTTCCTCCTGCTTCGCCAGTTCGTCTTCCGCTACTTGCAGTGCGTCCGGCTCCATGGCGCTCCTCCGAGCCTCGTGCGCCCGTCGGAGGTCGCTGACGTACCGCTGGTAATCGTCCGGAGTCACCAGCTCATCCTGGCAGCGCGAGAAGAAAGTCACGAAGTCTTTTAGAAACTGCGCCGGTTCCGCAAGCCTTCGGAAGATAACTAATCCGAGTTCCGCGAGATTCCGTCGCAGTAAAATCTGGTGATCGATTTCCTCGATGGCTTGAATTTCCGGATTCGCCGCCCGCAGAATCTTTTCCAGACAGAACGAGTGGAAGGTGCTGAGCCAAATACCCTCGGCCCGTTCCCCGGCGGACTTTAGCACGCGACTTTTCATTTCCCAGGCGGCCTTGTCCGTAAAGGTGAGGCCCAAAATATTTTCGCCGCTCAGAGATGGATCGCTATCGAGCAGCCGGCGTATGCGCTCGGTGATGACGCGAGTTTTTCCCGTTCCCGCGCCGGCGATCACCAGAAGCGGGCCTTCGCCATGCTCGACGGCTGCTCGTTGTTCAGCGTTGAGCGGGAATCCCGGCGCTGCAGCCTCCTTCGAATTTGCAATGAGACTCATGAGCAGTCGTTCAGTTGGGCCATTGTAGCAAATTTCAGCGCCAGGCGAACATAAGGCGAATATATTATCCTCCCCGCCCGCCTCGAAGCTGCGCAACCTCCTCGCGCAGGTCGCGCAACTCCTTCTGCAATTCCGGCAGGCGATTGAATACAGCGACTGACTTGCGCCAATCCAAATTATTCATCGCCGGATAGCCGGAATAGATTGCGCCCGCCGGAACATCCGTGGGAACGCCGCTTTGCGCTGTCAGCGTCGCGCCGTCACCGATACTCAAATGGCCCGCTGCGCCAACCTGCCCGGCGAGGATGCAGCGACTGCCGACGCGGGTTGTGCCCGCTAGCCCAACCTGACCGCACAGAAGCGTGTCCTCTCCCACTCTGCAGGCGTGGCCGACCTGCACGAGATTGTCGATCTTGGTGCCGCGGCCTATCTGAGTTTCGCCGACGGTGGCGCGGTCGATGGCGCTGTGGGCCTGGATTTCCACGTCGTCGCCGACCACCGTGACTCCGGCTTGGCGCATCTTGTGCCACCGGCCGCTGGCTTCGCGCGCGAAGCCAAAGCCGTCACTACCAACCACTACGCCGTTTTGTAGAATCACGCGATTGCCGATGCGGCAATTCTCGCGGACGCAGGCGTGTGCGTGAGCGAAAAAATCGTCGCCGATCCGCGCTCCGCGATAGACGCAGACGAAGCTGTGCAACACGGCGTTAGCGCCGATCTCGACATCCTCGGCCACGTAGCAATAAGGTCCGATATGCGCGCCAGCTCCAATTTTCGCGGACTCGCCTATCACCGCTGTGCGATGAATGCTGGGACCATAGCGCGGCGTGGGATGGAACAGCTCGATGGCCCGCGCAAAATCGAGGTACGGATTCTCCGAGCGAAGCGCCGCCATGCTCGGCCGGGGTTCCCCGCGTGCGATGAGAATTGCAGAAGCGCGCGTTGTATCCAGGGCCGGACGATACTTGCGATTGACGAGGAACGTCAGCTCGCCGGGTTGAGCATCCTCGATTCCGGCAACTCCAGTGATTTCAAGGTTCGCGTCGCCTTCGATTTGGCAACCCAGCTTCTCGGCAAGCGCCTGCAATTTCATAGTGATCTCCTGAGCACTTCGCAGCGTTCCGATCCCGTTGCCTCGCCGTTTCGTTGAAGGTTCCTCTCGCAAAAGTGTCGAGTAGAAGGTACATCGATCCTTTGTTCTGAATAAGTTACGCAATGTTCTACTCGGCTCATGTGTCGATTAGAACTGAGTTGCGCGCGCCCGGCCGAAGAGCTGCGGAGCCACAGGTCCGACCCTCGTTGGTTCCTTCATGCCGCGCCGAGTTTTCTCAAAATTATTCATGCGTCCCATGTTAGGCGCTCGGTGGACGAATTCAAGGGGTTGTTGGTGTAAAGAATTTGTCGCCGCGTGGGAGCTTCGGTAATGGAGCGATCTCGCGGCGGTGGCTAAGAGTCGAGAGGCGAGAGTTGAGGATTGAGGCGGACGGAAGTAACGGTGGCTGGAAGCCGGGTACGCCGGCCCCCTCGAAAGGGGGCCGGCACCGCGTGGCGGCTAGTGTTGTTCGTCGGATTTGGGCTTCTTCTGAGGCTCAGCTTTGCGCTCGGATTGGGCGTGACGTTCGGGCGCGGGTCTTTGTTCACGTTGAGGTTGAGCTCTAGGCTCTTCCGGGTGGACGTTGGGATTCTGCTCCACGTTGCTGCGTGGCTGATGATGTGGCTGGCTTTCTCTATTCGGCCGGTTTACTTCATTTGGGCGCGTCTCGCTGGGATTGTTCGGAGGAGTCATGTTCCTATCTTCCGGACGATTGTGATTCATGTTGTTTGGAGGATTCGCGTTCCTGTTTTCCGGAGGGGTCACATTCCTATTTTCCGGGCGGTTCGGGTTCCCATTCTCCGGGTGGCCCACGTTGCCGTTGTTCGGCCGATTGAAATCCCGGTTCTTGGGGCGGTTCTCGTTAGGGTTATTGGTGCGCGCAGGCGGTTGGTACGAGCCTGCGTTACGGGCCGGCATCGCTCCGGCTTTGAAGTCGCCGGGCTTTGCGGTAGCGGCGATCGGCGGGCGGCCGTGATTCTCAGAGGCACGCAGCGCGCTATTGCGGCTGGCGGCCTGCTCTTGCTCCGCTTGCCCGCTGGTTCGCTCGAAATGGCGCTCGTGTTCGACGGCGAGCTGCCTGGAGTTAGGACGCGCTGAGACGCCACCATGTCCGCCATTAAAGCTGACGCGGTCATGATTTTCACTGCGGACGACGGTCCTATCGACGTACGTGTTGTGAATGATGGTCGTATTAACCCGCGTGACGGCGGTGTTGTAGATGAATCTGTCGTGATCCCAGCGTCCACCAACGTAGCCATTGCCGTAGTAGCCGAAGCCATAGTCGATGCCGCCATAGAAGCCTACAACAGGGGCCCAGTAACCAGCGTGCCATACGTAGGCGTCACCGTCGTCATCCCAACCCCAGTATCCGGGGGTCCAGAGAAGGCCAGGTTCGGGCGGCAGTACCCAGGTGCCGGGCACCCAGTAGTAGCCATCGTACTCACTGTAGGCCCAATAGCCGGGAGTCCAAATGTAACCAGGCTCCGGGCAATACGGCTGTTCGTAGACTGGCAGAGCCGGGGGGCCGACTCTCACCGATATGCCCACCGAGATCTGGGCCAGAGACCGAGCCGGGAAGGCCAAAAGCAGGAGGGCCAACGCTCCCACAGAGACCAAGGCCGTTTTGCGCATGTTCATCTCCTCTCTACAGTTAGATTCGCGAGAACCTCGTGGGGTCACGCAAGGGCAGAGAGTTAACCCCTCCGAACGAAAGTGCCCTGGCGCTTCGTGCACAGAAGAAGCGCGGGCCAACTTTGTTCGGGGCGGTGACCAGCCGTAAGAGCGAGGAGCACGCCCGGGCAAGCCCCGGGGCGGCAAACAGCGGGAGCCCTTCGAGGCTCAGGGTAAACAAGCTCCCGAACTCGCAAGAGGCATGGAGGAGAGGGTCCAATTAGGCTCAAAGGTTGTCACACTTGGGGTCCCCACCGAGGGAATCCATACAATCAAACTGATTCTCGACCTTGGTCCAACCGGTGGAACCCTGTGGTGTTCTTAGGCGAACCCACCAATCCTTGCGACCTTCAGAAATCACTTTGGCTGCACAATCGCGCAAGCACCCGCCTTCGCTCTTCTCAGCGATGAAGGTGCAATCGTACTCGCGGTGCCATTGTCCTTTTGCCCAGATGTCGGCGAAGCCTTCGCCGTGGTACATGTAGCGAAGGATGACATCCCCGGGCTGGACGCCGAGTTCCGGGATCGCGCTCAGAACCTCCACTCGGTCGGGCGAATAAGTAATGTGCACGCCAGTGAGTCCTGTTACGACTTCCCCAGTTCGAATGGACGCCACTTGCTTTCTGGGCAGATTCCACGTGGAGAAGAGCTCGGAGTCGTGAGTAACTATCCACTTCTCGAAGGTGCAGCCTTCAAATGGACAAGCGTTGTAGTCGATGACGGGCAAGGGCGGCTCCGGGATTGAGGCCTCTTTGGAAGGCGACTGTGCCGGAGAAAACACGACGAACGCAGAGCAAATCAGCATCAATATCAACAACGATGCCCTTACCATGAACCTACAATAACAACGATTCGAGAAGGTTGGGGTTTGTGTGTCGATAGAGTCAGACCGCCGAGCAGTCCGTCATTTACCGAGGAGTTGGCGGGCGATGACCATGCGCTGGATTTCGCTGGTGCCTTCGCCGATGGTGCAGAGCTTCACGTCGCGGTAATACTTTTCAGCGGGATAATCCTTGATGAAGCCATAGCCACCGTGAATCTGGACGGCTTCGTTGGCTACGCGGACAGCTACTTCTCCAGCGTAAAGCTTGGCCATGCTGGACTCGCGGGTGATGCGAGACTGGTCTCCCGCGCCTTCGGAAATGGCGCGATCGGCGAGCCATGCAGCGCGATAGGTCAGCAGGCGCGCGGCTTCAATCTGCGTGGCCATGTCGGCGAGCTTGAATTGAATGGCTTGAAAATTGGAGATGGGCTTGCCGAACTGTTTGCGCTCCTTGGCGTAGCGCACCGAACACTCGTACGCACCCTGCGCCATTCCCAGGCCGAGCGAGGCAATCGAGATGCGGCCGCCATCGAGGATCTGCAAACTGTTGACGAAACCCTCGCCCTCGCTGCCTAAGAGATTTCCCGCAGGCACGCAGCAATCGGTGAAGACCACTTCGCTGGTGTCGCTCGCGCGGAGGCCGAGCTTATTTTCTTTTTTGCCGGGACGAAACCCCGGAGTTCCCTTCTCGATGATGAATGCAGAAATGCCATGGTGCTTCTTTGAAGCGTCCGTGACAGCCATGCCGACGCAGACATCGGCGTAGTGCCCGTTGGTGGTGAACGTCTTCGCACCGTTAATTACCCAACTGCCAGTTTGTTTTACCGCGACGGTGCGTGTGCCGCCAGCGTCCGAGCCAGCTTCTGGCTCGGTGAGGGACCAGCAGCCAAGCTTTACCCCTTGTGCCAATGGGACAACGTATTTCTGGCGCTGCTCCTCGGTGCCGAACTTGAAGATGTGATTGGTGCAAAGCGAATTATGAGCAGCTACGATGATGCCAACCGAACCATCCACGCGGGAAAGCTCTTCGATGATGATGGCGTACTCGAGGTAGCCCATTCCCGCGCCGCCGTATTCTTCCGGAAAAATGACACCGAGAAAACCCATCTGGGCGAGCTTAGGAATGATTTCCGACGGGAACTGGGATGCTTCGTCCCATTCGGTCACATGCGGCGCGATTTCGGCCTCGGCGAATTCGCGAACGGTGCGCCGCAGGTGCTGCTGTTCGTCGGTAAGCGAGAACTCCACGATACGTTTATATCATGGCCGCCGCCGACACAGCCGGAATCAAGGCCAAAATGGACCGGTCAACAGCGCAGAAGCAAAGAGGATTCACCGCGGACGCAGAGAAAGGATCGAGGCGAGGACTATGGGGCAAGCGTGACCCTGTCCGTTACAGGGCCAAGGAGGCGACGCCTGCGCGGCGGCCCACGGCACGGAGGACCAAATCGGCCAGCGCCCGGATCAAGAGCGGCGAATCGTTCAGCGCCGGCATCATGTGGAAGTCGTTCACGCCGAGGGATTCGGCTTGCTCGCGAGCCTCAATGTTGATCTCGTACAGCGTTTCGATGTGCTCGGTGAGGAAGGAAATGGGAATCACCAGCATCCGCTTGATGCCTTCAGCCGCCATTTTCGAGATCGTGCCTGTGAGCGAAGGCTGCAACCATCTCTGCGGACCGACTCTGCTCTGAAAGCAAAGGACGTGCGGATTGGCCCACGCCCCGAGCTCACGAACGAGGCCCACGGTAGCCTCGATTTGCCGTGGATAGGGGTCGCCTTTTTCCACCAGCGCCATCGGAAGTCCATGCGCGCTGAATACCAAGGGCACTTCCTCTGGGTAAGGCAACTGCCGAAGTATGCCGTTAATGCGCTCGACGACTCCGGCGATGTAATCCGGATGATCGAAAAAGTGATCGACCACATGCACGGGTACCTGCGCCGAGTACAAGCGGTTCCATTCCTTGAGGCTGCTGCCGGTAGTCGCGAAGGAATAATGGGGATAGAGCGGCAAGAGCACCAGTTCGTCAAAAGCCGCGCGCTGCAAAGCCGCAATCGCCTCTCCAGTACTCGGATGCCAGTAGCGCATGGCCACAAAAGTGTGCGCGGAAATATGCGGGCGAAGAGCCATATCGAGGGCTCGGGCCTGCTGCTCGGTGAGGCGGCGGATCGGCGAGCCGCCACCTATTTCGGCATAGTGTTGGCGGACAGTTTTCGACCGGGTAGTCGAGATCAGCTTCGCAAGCGGTTTGCGGGCCAGAAATGAGCCTGGGAAATTGATGATGTCAGGATCGCAGAACAGATTGTAGAGGAAGGGCTCGACGGCGCTCTGCCGGTCAGGTCCTCCCAACTGGAAGCAAACAACCGCGATCTTTTTATCTGCCGGCATCACTTCCCCCACCAGAGACTAAGATGCCACAAGAAGCCGCCGCGCGCAAAACAGCTTCGGGCTAGAAGCCATTTACGTGCGCACATCGTCCGGCCTACCGAGTTGACGCATACCGGGAATGTGTCTACATTCGTATCGTGCCCACTGGAAAGATACAAGTTGGTCAAGTCTGGAAGAAGGACGGGAGTAACGATTCCTTTTTGATCACCAAGGTCTACAACGAGGCGCTGGCCACGTATGCCGTCTTGCGCAAGACGGGAGCGGAAGGCGAGCCGCCAATCCGCATCAAAGTGACGAAAACCGGAGCCGCTGCAAGTCTGCCCGGATACACGTTCGCTCAGCAATCCGATGATTTCTAAGACTCCGCGGTAAAGCCTTGCGGGCGCTAAAAGCGGAAAATCAAACCCAGATTCGCCTGAAATTGTTGGGCGTAATTATTGACGTTGGCGTTGAAGAAGCCGAAAAAAGGGTCGAAAAATGTCTCGACCTGAGAAGTAGTGCGAGAAGGCATCCAGCGCACGTCGAAGCGGACGCCGGCATGCGGGACGACGAAGTACTTCACGCCGCCGCCAAGATTAAACGAGAGTTTGTTCTCGAACGGCAACGTCCCCCCGGAACTGAAATGCGTGAAACCCATGCCAGCCGCGACGAAGGGCTTGAGCCGCGATCTCTGACCCAAGTTATAGTCGACGCCCCACTGATAATTATTCAGCGTCAGCTTGCCTGCAGGCGAAGTAATCCCCGTCGTCGCGTCGTGGGCGCCGAGATCAGTAGGCTCTTGACTCCACATAAATTCGGCCTGAAGGCCGGGTAGGGAGTCAGGCAGCAGGTCGACATCAGCGATGGCGCCGTAGTCCCAGGTGCTTTTGATGGTGAACTCGTCGATGGGGCTGGTTCCCCCTGAAGCTGTATTGATCACGCCGCCGAAACGGGAACCTCCGAAGGGCGTGATTTCGATATTGCGATGAGGCTCAGTAGAGCTCCACTGCCCATCGGCCGGCGACGCGCCAAAAGCGGCTAGTATCAAACTCACTAGAACTATTTCTACTGCTTGCATTTGGCCTCCTGTTTGAGAGGTTCGATGATCCGAGCACGAGGGCTTCCCAGTGTCCCTGCCCCTTTTCATTAGAACACCTGGGGCGGCCGATAGTTGCAAAGCTTCGGCGTAAACATGCTGGTGAAGCGAGGCGTAGCACGATGGGATTCGACCGGGACGTTCAGAAAGTTCTCAATCGCAGTGCCGAGAGCAGAAGGAAAGGAGGATGCCGCCTAGAAAAAGGAGACAATTTTCCACCGAGAGCACTGCGACCGAAGAGAAAATCAATCGCGGAGCTTGCCAGCTGGATTAGAATAGGTTCGCATGGCTTCCTCAGCTTCTCCCAATTTCGTACATCTGCATCTGCACACAGACTACTCTCTTCTGGACGGCGCCTGCGAAATCGGCGAATTGACGGCCGAGGCGGCGCGGCGGGGCATGCCGGCAGTCGCCGTGACGGACCACGGCAATCTTTTCGCCGCCGCAAACTTCTACCACCAAGCCACCACGCACGGAGTCAAACCCATCATCGGGTGCGAAGTCTACGTGGCGCCGGACAACCACAAGAATCGTGGCGCGGAGGCGGAGCGGTCGAATCATCTTGTCCTACTGTGCGAGAACGACGAAGGATACCGGAATCTTATCAGGCTGGTTTCAACGGGGTTCCTCGACGGTTTTTATTACAAGCCACGCGTCGACCACGATTTGCTGGCGCAGCACAGCAAAGGACTGATCGCGCTCTCCGCGTGCCTTCGCGGCGAAGTGGCCGATGCGCTGCTCACTGAAAAATACGAACAGGCGCGGACGAACGCGTACCGTCTGCGCGATATTTTCGGCAAGGGGAACTTTTTCCTGGAGATTCAGGACCAGGGCTTGGACGTTGAGACGCGAATCAATCGCGATCTCGTCGCTCTTTCGCGCGAAACCGGGATTCCTCTGGTGGCCACAAACGATTGCCACTACCTGACGCAATCCGATTCCCATGCACAGGAAGTGCTGATGTGCATCCAGACTGGCAAGACCATGAGCGACGCGCAGCGGATGAAGTTCGCGACCGATCAATTCTATTTCAAGACCGCAGAGGAAATGGCGCAGGTTTTCCGGGAGCTTCCCGACGCAGTATCGCGCACGGTTGCGATTGCGGAGCGCTGCAACGTCAAGATCCAGCGCGTCAGCAATCCGTTTCCGGAGTTTAAGGTCCCCGACGGGCATACGACGGATTCGTATTTTGAGCGCGTGGTGCGCGAGGGGTTTTCCGCGCGCGCGCAACAGTTGGAACACCTGGCTAAGGAGAATCGCCTCCGCCATCCGCTTTCTGAATACGAGAGCCGCTTATCCGCCGAAATTCAGATGATTCAGAAGATGCGCTTCGCGGGATACTTCCTGATTGTCTGGGACTTCATTCGCTACGCCCGCTCGCAGGGAGTCCCCGTGGGACCGGGGCGCGGTTCTGCGGCGGGCAGCCTGGTGAGTTTCGCGCTGCAGATTACGGACGTGGACCCGTTGCAATACGATTTGCTGTTCGAACGCTTTCTGAATCCCGAACGCATTTCGATGCCCGATATCGACATCGATTTCTGCATGCGGCGGCGCGGAGAAGTGATCGAATATGTCCGGCAGATGTACGGCACGGGGAGCGTCGCGCAAATCATCACTTTCGGGACCATGGCGGCGAAGGCGGCGCTGAAGGACGTCGGCCGCGCGATCGATATGCCCTACGGAGAAGTCGACAAGATAGCCAAAATGATTCCCGCCACGCTGAATATCGAGCTGGAAGATGCGCTCAAGCAGGCTCCTCAGCTGGATTCCCTGCGAAAGACGGACGAGCGGGTGAGGGAGATGGTGGAGGTAGCGTTGCGGCTCGAAGGGCTGGCGCGGCATGCATCAACACATGCCGCTGGGGTTGTGATTTCTCCGCAGCCGCTGACCGAGATCGTGCCTCTGTACAAGTCGAATAAGGACGAAATAACCACGCAGTACGACATGAATGCGCTCGAACGGCTCGGCCTGTTGAAAATGGATTTTTTGGGACTGACGACGTTGACGGTGCTGGATGATGCGGTCCGGCTAATTCAGCAGAATCGGGGTGTTTCCGTCGATCTGGCGACCTTGCCGCTCGACGATCCCGCCGTGTACGCGTTGTTTTCGCGAGGCGACACGACCGGTATCTTCCAGTTTGAGTCGCACGGCATGCGCGATATTTTGAAACGCTACCAGCCCACGCGGATCGAAGACCTGACGGCTCTCAACGCGCTGTATCGTCCGGGGCCCATCCAGGGCGGAATGATCGATGATTTCATCGCCCGCAAGCAGGGCAAGAAAAAAATTGCGTACGATCTTCCAGAACTGGAAGAGATCCTTTCGGAAACGTGCGGCGTAATCGTCTATCAAGAGCAGGTTATGCAAATCGCAAATCGCCTGGCAGGATTTTCCTTGGGCGACGCCGACCTGCTCCGCCGCGCGATGGGGAAGAAGAAGCCCGAGGAGATGGCTGCGCAGCGCGAGAAATTCCTTACAGGTTGCCAGGCACGCAAGGTTCCGCAGAAGAAGGCCGAAAGGATTTTTGACCTCATGGCCGAATTCGCCGGCTACGGCTTCAATAAATCGCACTCATGCGCGTATGCGCTCCTCGCCTACGAGACGGCGTGGCTAAAAACACACTATCCCGTGGAGTTCGTGGCCGCGATGCTGACGTCGGAGGCGGGTAACACGGAAAAAGTGGTGAAGTACATCAACGAGGCCCGCAGCATGGGCGTAACCGTTCTCCCGCCCAATGTGAACTCGAGCGACATGAATTTCACTCCGGTAGGAGACGATATTCGCTTTGGACTGGCCGCGATCAAGAACGTCGGCGAGAACACTGTGACGGGCATCCTAGCCGCGCGCGAATCGCTCGAGAAGTTCACTGATTTTTTCCAATTCTGCGAATCGGTGGATGCGCGGCTGATCAACAAGCGCGTTCTCGAGAGCCTAGTGCGCGCCGGGGCACTCGACGGGCTGGGGGCTCATCGGGCGCAAATGATTGCAGCAATCGACCGCGCTGTGGAGCGCGCGCAGAAAATGCAGCGAGCGCGCGAGTCCGGCCAGCACGGCCTTTTCGGCGGTGGAAGTACGCCGGACCACATGCCGCCTCCGGAAGCCATGCCGGACGTCGCAGAATGGGCGGAGCACGAACTTCTGGCAGCCGAATATTCGACGCTCGGCTTTTACATCTCCGGACATCCGCTCGACAAATACGCTGGGCGACTGCAGGATCTGAAAGCTGCCGAACTAGCGAGCCTTGAAGGGCGACGCAACGGCGAGGAAGTTACGGTAGCGGGCATTATCGTGCAGTACCGCGCGATGCGTTCGCGGCGAGGCGCTCGCTGGGCCATTCTCACTTTGCAAGACCGCACCGGCGTGTGCGAGGCGCTGGCATTTCCTGAGGCGTTTCAGAAACTCGAACCGATTCTAAAGCCCGCGACGCCCCTGCTGGTGCGGGGACGAATCGCGGTGGAAGACGCCGGGACGCGAGTGATTATTTCCGATGCGCGCCTGCTCGATCACGTGAGAGAGCAGTCCAACGCACCAAACCAGGTGCGCGTTCGCCTGAATCGCAGCGCGATGGACGCGGGCACCATCGACCGCCTGCAGGAATTGTTTGCGAGCCGGCCGGGGCGATGCCGCATTGCATTCGAGCTTGTACACGAGGATGGAACTGAGGCAACGATCGATGCGGGCAGCGCTGTGCGCGCGGATTCCGAGTTCCTCGACCGCGTCCGCGAGATTTGCGGAGCCGACTGCGTTGCGGTGATGCAATGACGGATTCTCTGGAGAAGCGCAAACTCGCACGGAAACGATTACGCCGAATGCGCGCACTGGCGAAGCAGCGCAAGATCCAAGCGGAAACAGACGCTGCACTGAGCGCAGAAATCGATACTCCCGGCCAGCCGCATCGCCCTGAGAAGGCGGCGCGCACAACGAAAACCCTCTCGGATGACGCTAGAGTGAAGGAGGCCACCGCGCAGCGCCAGATCGAAATTGACGTGCTTGAGCGCGATATTGCCGAACTCAGCCGCCTGACCGAACCTACCGATGCTACAGCGGAAGAAATCGGCCGGATTCGGCGCGAAGTCGAGGAACTGAAGCGGGATTTTTACTCGCATTTGGACTCCTGGCAGCGCCTTCAGCTAGCCCGTCATCCCCAGCGGCCGTACACGGACGATTTCGTACGCCTCTTGTTTGAGGACTTCAGCGAGGTTCATGGCGACCGATACTTCGCTGACGATCCCGCCTTAATCGCGGGCATGGCGCGCTTTCAGGGCCGCCCTGTGCTGGTGGTTGGAAACCAAAAAGGACGCGACACCAAGCAACGCCTGGCGCGTAACTTCGGCCAAGCCAAGCCTGAAGGTTATCGCAAAGCTCTGCGAGCCATGCATCTGGCCGCGAAATTCCGGCGTCCGATTCTTGTTTTTGTAGATACGCAAGGGGCGTATCCCGGTATAGACGCCGAAGAGCGCGGTCAGGCGGAAGCCATCGCTTAC
>DATDMO010000365.1:0-3375 GCA_036518755.1 Candidatus Acidiferrales bacterium
CGGCGCTCGCCGAAATTGGCGCTTTTAATTTCGTATCCGACCGGCATGCCATCCATCGCCGCGACGCTCTTTGGCAAGTGGAGCGCGCGGCTCGCCACGCCGGCCCCCTCTTCGATACGCCAGAAACGGCGCTGGACGAAACGGATGGTGAATTCAGGAGCGACCTTCTAGAGAAAAACGCCGATCTGGAGATCGGCGCTCCCAGGGAATCACCGCTGCTGCCGATGACCGCCGGAGAAAGGCTCGCAGCCGATTTTCGCGGAACAGGAATCACCGTGGGACCTCATCCCATGGCTTATCGACGCGCGGAAATGCAAAAGCTGGGAGCGCGGCGGGCCATCGAGCTTGCAAAACTTCCCGATGGCACGCATGTGAGCGTCGCGGGAGCTGTGATTGCGCGCCAACGCCCTGGCACAGCCCACGGTTTTGTTTTTCTCAGCCTGGAAGACGAGACAGGAATTGCAAATGCGATCATCACTCCGCAGTTATTTGAGATGGATCAAACCGTGGTGGTGCATCACTCATTCTTGCTGATCGAAGGAACGCTTCAGAACCAGGATAATGTGGTTTCGGTGAAGGCACAGCGCGTCCAGCCCCTGTCAATCATGAGTGCAGAAACCGTGTCCCATGATTTCCACTAAATCTAGCGGCTGCCCTTGGGTAAGTCGTCCTTCCAGCTCAAGATAGCTTCGGAAGTATCGCGCGTCGCGCCCAACTTGTCGCGCGCGGAGGCCCAGCGCTCGCGTACCAGCCGCGATACGGGCGCATCGAGACCGACTGCTTCGCCGAGGTCCGCCGCAATCTTCACGTCTTTCGCCATCAAGCCGAGCGCGAACCCGGTGGCGAACTTTCCCCCAAGCACGTGCTCTTTGATCATCACCTCGGTGGTGAAATTTCGCCCTGTGGAAACATTCAGAATATCCACCATGACGTTCTGATCGAGCCCGAAGCGCTGGCCGATCAGCAGCGCCTCCGCCACCGCCGTGTATCCCGTGGCGGCGATGTAGTTGTTGAGAGCCTTCATCGCATGGCCGGAGCCGAGCGGACCAGTTTCGAATAGTTGTTTTCCCATGGACAAAAGCAGCGGTTTGGCGCGTTCGATCGCTTTCTTATCGTCGCCGCCAATCATGATGGCCAAAGTGCCGGTCTTGGCGCGCGGCACGGCACCTGATACTGGCGCATCAATCAGGGCGACGCCTTCCCGGTCCAGAACCTTTCCAAGCTCGCGCGTTCCCATTGGTTCCGACGAACTCATATCGATCACCAGCGCGCCCGGCCGCAGGGCCTTGGCAAACGCGCCGCCTTCGTCTTCGAGCAATGCCTGCCGGACGATTTGTCCCGTCGGCAGCATGGTGATGGTAAATTCGTTCGCCGCAATCTCGCCCACGCTCGATGCAGCACGGCAATTGTGTTCGCGCGCGAATCGCGCTCTGCGATCGGCGTCCACATCGAACACCGTCAGCTCGTGGCCGGCCGCAGCAATATGACCGGCCATAGGCCAGCCCATGTTTCCGATGCCAATGAAACCTACGCGCATGATAGTTCACCGCCCTTTTCGGGCCACGTTGCCGCCGCTAAAACCGAAGAGAGATTCCTCGACTGCGTCGCGCACGCGCAACAGACGCGCGAACTGCAAAACGATGCGCGACTTCGCTCGGAATGACGATAGCGGATTTGCGCGGTCATTCGAGGCCGAGCTCTTTCAGAACTTCGGTGGCGTGATTGAAGCTATCAACGCCGGCGGGCACTCCCGCATAAATCATGCTGTGCAGCAACACTTCGCGAATTTCATCCTTGGTGAGGCCGTTTTTCACCGCGCCGCGAACGTGCCCCTTCAACTGAGTGGGCTTGTTCAACGCGACGAGCAGCGCCATGGTGATCATGCTGCGCGTCCTGCGGTCGAGCAGAGGCCTGGCCCAAACTTCACCGAAACAGTAGCGAGTGACCATCTCTTGCAGGGGCCGCGTGAAATCCGTGGCCGAATCCACAACTTTATCGGAAAGCGCCGGGCCGAACATGTCTCGCCGAATCTGCATTCCGGTCTCGAAGTCTTCTTTTTTATCCGCAGAGGCGCCCTTGGGCGGCAGCGCTTGAGCGTCAAAATGAAGTATGGTGACGCCGCCCGTCGCGTAGTTGGCCACGTCCGCGGCCACCTTTTGGCCGGCGGGCGACTGCATCGCGGCGCCCATTGCCGCTGCGTCCGCAAATTCGCCTTCCCAAATGCAGAAGTAGGGCGAAGCGGCTCCCACACCCTCCACCGCGAACGTGTAGCGACTGGAGATGAGTCCGGGCATTTGCGCCGCCAGCGGCAAATGTTTTTCCACGTAGTATTTCTTGAAGTGCGCGGGATCTTTCGGCTGCGGGTAGAGAGCGATTACTTTGTGCATGTTGGTTGATTCTCCTCTGAGGAGGGATTTTTGCCCGTCCGATTTCAGGAATCGCGAATGCTTGGTTAAAGTCGAAAAACTCTGCGGGCGTTATCGCCCAGGATGTTGCGCTTGGCTTGCTCGCTGAGAAACGGCAGTCCGGCGATTCGCGCGGGAACGTCGAAATCCCAGTGCGGCCAATCGGAGGAATACATCAACTGCGTTTCCGCGCGCACGGCCTTGAATGTGGCTTCGAGCATGTGGGGCATCGTTACTTCGAGCGGCTGAGACGTGAAAAACATGTCCGCGATGTATTCGCTGGGCAGGCGCTTCAACAGCGGCGCGTCGGATTGCCGCATCAGATATTCGTGATCGAGGCGCTGCATCATAAAAGGCACCCACGCCAGCCCGCTTTCAATCCAAATTACTTTCAGCTTGGGAAAGCGTTCGGGGAGTCCGTTTACGATCCAATTGGTCATGTGCGTCATGTTGCAGGTGACGAACGACATCGAATGCACAGCCAAGAAGCGGTTCATCGTGGTGGTCATCGAATCGCCCCAAGTGGGGCCGGCATGAAAGGCGAGCGGCAGGCCGCGTTCTTCGAGCTCTCTGTAAATTCGCATGTACATATTCTTGTAGACGCCCGCGTGGCGTTGGCTGGTAATCATGAAGCCCACCACGCCCGGCGTTTCGCCAAATTCCTGGATCGTCTTCATGCATGCTTCGGGATCGTGGAACGGAAGGCACAACAAACTTTTCACGCGCTTCTCGCGCGGCAGGATCGTGTCCGTGAACCAGCGGTTGTAGGCAAAGGTCATGGCGGTGACAATGTCCGGCTCGGGATGCAGCCCCATTTCGAGCATGGGCTGCGGAAAAACAACCTGCATGCGGATTCCCATCGAATCCATTGCGCGGCGCACCAGAGTGAGGTCGCGATGTTCGTCAGTTTTCTCCACGTACTCGCCGAGTTCGGCCTGGTGCGGGATGCGGCCAAAGACATCCTGGAAGG
>DATDMO010000366.1:0-6576 GCA_036518755.1 Candidatus Acidiferrales bacterium
CCGCTCAGGGCCTTACGCACCAGGCCATCAATGCAAATCAAGAAGGCCGCCAACGTTTTTCCCGATCCTGTGGGAGCCGAGATCAGGGCGGTTTTCCCAGCGAGAATATGCGGCCAGCCCTGGAGTTGCGGCTCCGTCGGCGTTCCGAAGCGGCCAACAAACCAATCGCGAACGAGTGGGTGTGCCCATTCGAGGCCGTTGGTGTTGGGATGGGGATCTTCTGTCGTCATCGCGGAGCTAGACTCTCAAGTATAACGTGAACAGTTGCGCGCGCAGCGAATTGGGCCTCTTGTCCTTTCGACGTGCCATGTTAGGTTGAGTTCGGCTTGTTTCTTTCCCTTCCTTCTGCCGTATGATGCTCATATGCGGCTTCTCCTGGTTGAAGATGACGGGCGGATCGCGCGGTTCGTCGCGAAAGGCCTGCGCGAGCAGGCGTATGCTGTCGATGTGGCAGGAACGGGAGAAGAGGCGCTCTATCAGGCTGCCGTGAACACGTACGATTTGGTGATCCTCGACGTGATGATCCCGGCTCCCGACGGGTTTGCCGTGTGCCGCGAGTTGCGAAAGTCGGGTCAGCGCATGCCGATTTTGATGCTGACTGCGCGCGACGCGGTAGAAGACCGCATCGCTGGTTTGGATCATGGCGCGGACGACTATCTTACAAAGCCATTCGAATTTCGCGAATTGCTCGCGCGCTTGCGAGCTCTGCTGCGGCGCTCCGGCGAGTTGCGCCCGGAGAAAATCTCCGTTGCGGATCTCGTGCTCGATACAGGAGCGCAAACCGCCAAGCGTGCAGCACGCCAAATCATTCTCACGGCAAAAGAATATGCGCTGCTGGAGTATCTGGCGCGCAACGCAGGACGCGTGGTGCGCCGTGCCGAAATTGCAGAGCATGTGTGGGACGAAACGTTTGATCCGTTTTCGAATTTGATCGAGGTTTACATCAACCGCTTACGCCGCAAGATTGACGCGAATTCCGCAAAGCCATTGGTCCACACGCGGCGCGGTGTGGGCTACGTTTTAGGGACCGCCGCTGATTTGCCCAACGCGGAAGACGCGGATGAGGGTGTTTCTCAGCGTCCGCGAGTCAAAACGCCTGCTTCCGCGCGGAAAAGCCAATGATTGATTCGATTCGCATGCGGCTGACGCTATGGTACACGGGCGTACTTGCCCTGGTGATTGTCGTTCTTTGCGGGGTTGCGTATTTCATTTTTTGGCGAAGCGCAGTGCGCCGGACGGATTTGAATCTTGTCGAACTGTCGAATTCTTTTCTCGTCACTCTACGGGCGGAGCTGGAAGATCAAACCGGTCCCGATGTGTTCCGGATCGCGGCGCAAGAGGCGATCGATGAACACCATTTTCGCGACACTCTCTATGTCATAGCAGACGAAACCGGTAGAGTGATCCTCAGCTCGCCGGAAACCTCCTCATCCAATACGCCGTCAATGCATCCTCACAAGCCGGTTCTTCCTTCCAATTCCTTCCAAGAGTTCCTGGCGGCGTCCGTGCAATCGGATCGCCTCTTTGGCCACATTGCTGTTACTGAAGCGGGCTACCGCGCGTTCGCTCAGCGTTTCTTAGCCAAGGGGCGATCCTACACGCTGATCATCTTGCAATCGCTTCACCCGCAGAAAGAAATGATGGTGGAAGCAGGAGTTGTTTTTGCCTGGTTGATACCCTTGGCCATTTTGCTGGCGAGCGGCGGGGGTTATTTCCTGGCGCGCAAGAGTCTCGCCCCTGTTGTGGCGATGAGCAGCCAGGCGGGTCGCATCGGGGCCGAGAATCTTCACGAACGGCTGGCAATACAAAACGAGAAGGACGAGTTGGGACATCTGGGGCGATCTTTCAACAGCTTGCTGGACAGGTTGAGTGAATCGTTTGACCGGCAACGCCGTTTCATGGCGGATGCGTCGCACGAACTGCGGACACCGGTGGCCATTCTGCGCGGCGAATCGGAAGTGGCGCTGTCCCAGCAGAGGCGTTCGCCCGAGGAGTACCGCGAATCCCTCGGCGTGTTGCACCACGAGGCCGAGCGGCTGACGCGGATTGTCGAAGACCTCTTTACGCTGACACGTGCGGATGCCGGACAATATCCCCTGCAACCAAGCGATTTTTACCTGGATGAATTAGTTGCGGAATGCGTGCATTCGGCGCGTACGCTGGCGCAAGCCAAGAAAATTTCGCTTACCTTCGAAGGAGCGCCAGAATCCCCTATTCATGCGGACGAATCTCTGGTGCGCCGCATGCTCCTGAATCTCATGGATAACGCGATTAAATACACGCCCGATTTCGGGCGCGTCACGGTATCTTGCCAGCGCAATGGCAAGGAATATGCCGTGAACATTGCAGACACAGGATGCGGCATTCCGGCGGATTTGCGGCCACGCATCTTCGAGCGGTTCTTCCGTGCTGATAAAGCGCGCTCGCACGCCGAGAACGACGGTGGCGGCGCGGGGCTTGGCTTGGCCATTTCGCGCTGGATCGCCGAGGCGCATCACGGGCGCCTGGAATTGACCCGTTCCGATTCCTCGGGAAGCACCTTCAGCGCGTATCTCCCGTCCGAATCTGCAGACTCCGCATCCCCTGGTTAATCCTGCATTTATCTCACGATTGATAGCCTGGATTCTCCTACCCAGCGCCGGGTAGATCCGGCATAGGAGTCGAGATTCATGAGACGACTTGCACTTTTGGCGATGTCTTCGCTGATGGCCGCTACGCTGTGCCTATGCGGCGCGGCAATGTGCGCGGCGCAAGAACCCGCAGCCGGGGCCCCGCCGGCGGCTGCCCAGAATCCTGCTAAAAGCGATTCGGCAGGGACTGCTGCCCTGAAGCTGACGTTGCAGGATGCGCTCGCACGTGCGCGAAAAAACAGCGTGGCGTTTCAATCGGCCCTGACGGACTCAGCGATTGCCCGGCAGGACCGTTTTCAAGCGGCGGGTGCGCTGCTTCCCAGCGTGAACTACAACAATACAGCCTGGTACACGCAGGGTAAGGGCGGCAACCCAATCTTCATCGCGAATAACGGAGTGCACGAATACCTCAGTCAGGGCAACATCCACGAATCGATCGGCCTCGCGGACGTCGCAGGCTTTCGACGGACTTCCGCGCTGGCGGCTGCCGCCAAGGCCAGGGCGGAGATTGCTTCGCGCGGCCTGGTCGTCACTGTGGTTCAAGACTATTACTCTGTCGCGGCCGCTCAGCAAAAAGTGGCTTCTGCGCAAAAGGCTGCTGACGAAGGCGATCGCTTCCTGAAATTGACACAGGAACTGGAGCACGGCGGCGAAGTGGCTCACTCCGACGTAATCAAAGCGGAATTGCAAGCGACGGAGCGCCGCCGCGGGTTACAAGAAGCTCAACTGGGATTGCTCAATGCGCGGCTCGATCTGGCCGTGCTCATTTTTCCGGACTTCAACGACAACTTTGAAGTGGCAGAAGACCTGCACGCGCCCGCGTCTTTGCCGACACTCGGAGAAGTGCAGCAGCAAGCGGCTCGCGACAATCCAGACGTTCGCGCGGCTCTCGAAAGCGCGCGTGCCGCAGGGTTTGATGTTACCGGCGCGCGCGCGGGCTACTTGCCATCGCTCAGCGTGGATTACTGGTATGGAATCGATGCGCCGCAGTTTGCCGTGAACGGGCCGGGCGGAGTCTCGAATCTCGGTTCCTCAGCGGCGGCCACCTTGAATATTCCTATTTGGAATTGGGGAACGACGCAGAGTCGCATCAAACAGGCCGAATTGCGACGCGATCAGGCTAAGCGGGAGCTTTCGCTCGCGCAGCGCAGGCTGCTTGCCGAAATCAAGTCGCTCTACTCCGAAGCCGAAACGGCCTTGAACGAGTTGGGCGGCCTCGAACGTTCTGCGCAGTTAGCGGAAGAAAGTCTGCGATTGACCACGCTGCGCTACAAGGGCGGGGAAGCCACCGTGCTCGAAGTGGTTGATGCGCAAACGACCTATGCGCAATCCAGCGCCGCCTATCAGGACGGAGCGGTACGTTATCGCGTGGCCCTGGCAAATTTGCAAACTTTGACGGGAGTGCTGACAACTCCATGAAACGAACAAAGAAACGAATAAAACTGACATCACACTTTGGGATTCTGAGATGCGCGGGATGGGGCGCCGCTTCGTTGGTGACTACTTCTGTGGTTTTCCTGTTGGCTGGCTGCAGCAAGGAAGAGAAGGAGAAAGATCCCGTTGTCACCGTGCAGGTCACTCCCGCGAAGCGCGCGACCATCTCGCAAACCGTTTCCGCCGAAGCCGTGATCTATCCTCTCGAGCAAGCCACGATTGCACCGAAAATTACCGCTCCCATTACCGAATTCAAAGTGCGGCGCGGCGACCGCGTGAGGAAAGGCCAGCTTTTGGCCACTTTGGAGAACAAGGATCTTGCGGGCCAAGCGGAAGCGAGCCGAGGCAGCTTCGAGCAGGCGGACGCTGGTTTCAAAACTTCTGTGGACGCCACCATTCCCCAACAACTGCAAAAAGCGCAACTCGACGCCGACTCCGCCAAAGCCGCCTTTGATGCGCAGCAGCGCGTCTACGACAGCCGAAAGGAACTGTTCCAACAAGGAGCGCTTCCGCAACGTGATTTGGACTCGGCGACCGTGGCCTTGGCTCAGGCGCGCGGCGCCTATGAAGTGGCTCAGAAGCAGCTCGCAGACTTGCAGCGCCTCGGCAAAGAGCAAGCCATAAAATCGGCCCACGGTTCACGCTTGACTGCGGAAGGCCAGATGCGCACCGCGGAAGCGCAACTCAGTTACTCGGAAATCCGCAGTCCCATTGACGGCGTTGTGACGGATCGCCCGCTCTATACTGGCGATCTTGCCACGGCGAATCAGCCCATCCTCACTGTAATGAATTTGAGCCGCCTCATCGCCAAATGCCACATCGCACAATCGGATGCTGCGACGCTGAAAGTTGGAAATCCGGCAGACCTAACTGTTCCTGGCCTCGACGAGCCCATCAAGGGTCGCGTCACCCTGGTAAGTCCTGCTCTGGACCCCGGCAGCACCACCATCGAAGTTTGGGTGGAAGCCATTAAGCCGAACCCGGCGTTGAAACCTGGAATGACCGTCGAACTTTCCATGACCGCGAAAACCGTGAAAGACGCTCTTGTGGTGCCGACGCCCGCTGTTTTCCGGAACAACGAAGGCGCGAACTACGTGGTGATTGCCGGCTCCGACGGCCACGCTCATGTCAAAACTATCCAAGTGGGCGTGCACAACCAGGAGTTTTCTCAAATCGCAAGCGGTGTGAATCCCGGAGAGCCCATCATCAGTTCGGGTGGTTACGCTTTGCCCGACAACACGCAAATCAAGATTGAAGCTCCAGGCGCCGACGAAAAGGAAGCCGGCGCAAAAGAGGATAAAGACGAGAAGGGCGCAAAGGACGAAAAACCGGACAAGGCCGCCGAAGCGAAACCCGCCAAGAAGGGCAAGGAATAAACGCTCATGGATCTCCGGCCTGAACTGCCGCGTCCACAAAGCGATACCCGGAAACAGTCGGCGCCCTGGTTCCATCGCCTCTCGCGTCCCATTCTCTTCTTAATCGTCACACTTACGCTCGTCGGTGCGTATCTTGCTTTCAGCATTCCTGTCGCGGTCTTTCCCAACACGGACTTTCCTCGCATCGTCATCGGCGTGGACAACGGCGTAATGCCGATTGACCAAATGCTTGTGACCATCACGCGGCCGCTCGAAGAAGCGGTGAATAGTGTTCCCGGCCTCCAAAAGGTCACCTCGGTAACCAGCCGCGGTTCCGCTGAAGTCGATCTTTACTTTGACTGGAGCAGCGACATGATTCTGACGCTGCAGCGTGTGGACGCCGTCGTTGCACGTATGCAGTCCGAGCTGCCTCCTAACGCTAAAGTGCAGACGCACCGTCTGACTTTCGCCGTGTTTCCCATCATTGGTTACAGCTTGACGTCAGACACCGTTCCGCCAGACAAGCTCTGGGAAATCGCTACCTACGACATCAAGCCGCGTGTGAATCGGCTGGACGGCGTTGCCACGGTTATCGTGCAGGGAGGCCGCGTCCCGGAATTCCAGGTGAGCCCGGATCCGGCGCGCCTGCTGGCCTCGGGGATTACCGTCAGTGACATCTTGGAAGCTATTCGCAGGACGAACCTCATAGATTCGCCGGGGCTGATCGAAAACGAACACAAACTCGTGCTTGGCCTGATTAGTGGACAAGTGCGTACCCCCGAACAGATTGGCCAGATCGTCGTAAAAACCACCGCCTCGCAGGTCCCTATCCGCCTCGGCGACATTGCCAAGATTACTCCGTCGGTGGCTCCCGTTTATACGATTGTGACCGCGAACGGCAAGCCCGCCGTTTTGCTCAACGTGAATCGCCAGCCGGATGGCAATACTCTCGATGTGGCCAACGAAGTCCATGCGCAAATCGAAGAGATTCGTCCCACGTTGCCGCCGGGTGTTCACATCGAGCCTTTCTACGACCAATCGACGATTGTCCGCGAATCCATCGCCAGCGTCCGCGACGCGATCCTCATCGGCGGGCTGCTGAGCGCCGTGGTCCTCTTCCTCTTCCTGGGCCGTCCCGCCCTCACGCTGGCGGCGGC
>DATDMO010000367.1:0-5207 GCA_036518755.1 Candidatus Acidiferrales bacterium
TTTTCTATCTCGCATGGTTCCTGGAAATCCGCAGCGAGCCGCGCGGGCCGGGCGTAAACAACCTGAGGCAAACGCTTTTGCCTGCGTTGGGGGCGGTGCTTCTGATTGTCGCGCTTGTCTACAAGGAACCGGACATGGGCACGGCGTGCATGATTTTCTTCATCGCCGCTGTGATGCTCTTTATCGCGGGACTCTCATACCGTTACATCTTCGGGGCAGCAATAGCGGCCATTCCGCTCGTTTACATCGCCATTGCAAGCGTTCCGTACCGCTTGCAGCGCGTGCAAGCGTATTTCTCACCGGGCGCCGATCCGCAGGGCCATGGCTTCCAGTTGGCACAATCGCTGATCGCGGTTGGTTCGGGAGGATTCAGCGGCGTGGGCCTGATGGAGAGCCGCCAAAAGCTGTTTTTCCTGCCTGAGGCTCACACAGACTTCATCTTCTCGGTGATATGCGAGGAGGCGGGTTTCATTGGCGCCGTGATTGTTCTCACGCTCTTCGCTGTTTACGGTTGGCGCGGTTTCGTAGCTGCGATGAAGGCTCCCGACACCTTCGGGCGGTTCCTGGGCATTGGCATCACGACGATGGTTGTCGGTGAGGCGCTCCTGAATCTTAGCGTTGTGCTGGGCCTCGTCCCGACAAAAGGGATTCCGCTCCCCTTCGTGAGCTATGGCGGATCGAGCCTGATGGGAATGCTGCTCGCCACGGGAGTGTTGCTGAACATCAGCCAACACGCGGATGAAACGTGAGCGGTGATGCGAGAAGACTTCTGATAGCGGGCGGCGGCACCGGCGGGCATGTGTTTCCAGCGATTGCCATCGCCAAGGAATGGATTCGTCGAGGCGCTGACCGGGGCGACTCTGAAGGAAGGCAAGTCGTGTTTGTAGGAACCGAGCGAGGACTCGAAGCGCGGTTGGTGCCGCAGGCTGGATTTCCGCTCGAACTGATTCGCGCCAGCGGCCTGAAGGGTATTGGCGGCGTGAAGTTCCTGCGGAACGCTGCGCTGCTTCCAGCCGGCCTTTGGGACTCAGAGAAAATTCTTCATCGCCACCGCTTCGATGCGGCGTTCGGGGTCGGCGGATATGCCTCTGGTCCCATGATGCTGCTGGCGGCCATGCACCGTGTACCCACCGTGGTTTTTGAGCCAAATGTCGAGCCCGGCTTCACAAACCGCGTCCTTGCCAGGATTGCCACGCGGGTTGCCGTAGCGCAAGGAAAGACAGCCGGCCGCTTGGGCCGAAAAGCAATCCTTACCGGCTGCCCGGTTCGGCCGGAGTTCTTCGCCATACCGCCCAGGGAGCATCGCCCGCCTTTCACGCTGCTCATCACCGGGGGCAGCCGCGGCGCGGCACCGATCAACCGGGCTGTAGTGGGAGCGCTCGATCTTCTCGCCGTGAGGAAAAATCAGCTTTTCATCGTGCATCAGACTGGCGAAGGTGACTATAATGCAGTTCGCGGAGCGTATGCACAGCACGCATTTCAAGGTGAGGTCGTCCCCTTCATCGAAAACATGGCGGAGAGGTTTGCTCAGGCCGACCTGATCGTTTGCCGATCAGGTGCCATTACTGTCGCGGAGGTATCCGCCTCCGGACGAGCCGCCATCTTTATCCCCTTCGGCGCCTCGACTGACGCGCACCAAACGGGAAACGCCCGGGCCATGGAAGGCGCCGGCGCCTCGCGGCTGCTTCCGCAAGATGAACTGACTCCAGACCGCCTGACCAACGAGATTTTTTCCCTCCTGGACCAGCCCCGGAGAATTCAAGAGATGGAAGAGCGCGCGCGTTCGCTGGCACGACCGCGCGCCGTTGAAGATATCGTTGATGTGATCGAAGGGGCCGCGCGGCTATGAGCATCACCTTTCGCAATTTTCAGCGGATTCACCTGGTTGGAATTGGTGGCAGCGGCATGAGCGGCATTGCGGAAGTGCTGCTCTCCAGCGGCTATGGCGTTTCGGGATCGGATTTGAAGTCCACGCCTACCACCCAGCGTTTGCGAAAACTGGGCGCGGTAATCCACGATACGCATCAACCGGAAAACGCGCATGGCGCTCACGTGCTGGTGGTTTCTTCGGCCGTGCCTGCTGACAACGTGGAAGTGGTGGAGGCCCACCGGCTGAAGATTCCCGTTATTCCTCGCGCCGAGATGCTTGCCGAACTCATGCGGCTGAAACACGGAATCGCCGTGGCGGGCGCCCATGGCAAGACGACCACGACCTCGATGGTGGCGTCGATACTCGCCGCAGCCGATCTCGATCCAACTTTCGTGGTTGGCGGCCGTGTGAATCACGCTGGAGCCAATGCGGTTGTCGGCCAGGGCGAATATATGGTGGTCGAAGCGGATGAGAGCGACCGCTCGTTCCTGCTTCTGGCGCCGGTGATCGCCGTCATTACCACGATCGATCGAGAACATCTCGACCAATACGGCTCGCTCGAGGAAATTCAAGAAACGTTTCTTCAATTCGCAAACCGCGTTCCGTTTTATGGAGCTGTGGTGCTTTGCCTTGACGAGCCCAACGTGCAGGCGATCCTGCCGCGCGTGAAGCGCCCCATCATCACCTACGGCACATCGAGCCAGGCCGATCTGATTATCTCCGATGTGAAGCTCGCAGGCCTTTCGAGCGAGTTCTCGCTGAAATATCGCGGCGAGGATTTGGGAGTTTTCCGCCTGCCTTCGCCGCCGGGGATTCACAACGTTCGCAATGCCGCCGCGGCGGCAGCGGTGGCTCTCGCGCTGAACGTTCCGGCGGATTTGATTCGCGAAGGGCTCGAACATTTTTCGGGTGTCGGCCGCAGGTTCGAAATCAAAGGCGAGTTTTCCGGCGTCACGCTGATCGACGACTATGGCCACCATCCCGCGGAAATTCGCGCCACGCTCGAAGCGGCGCGAGGCTGCGGCTACAAGCGCCTGCTCGTGCTTTTTCAGCCGCATCGTTACACGCGGACACGATATCTGTGGGACGACTTTTGCCTCTCCTTCAACCAGGCCGACATTCTTGTGCTGACGGATATTTACGCCGCGGGCGAACCTCCCGCGGAAGGCGTCACCGGCGAACTTCTCGCGGAGGCAATCAACTCGGCCGGTCACAAGAGTGTGGTTTACTCGAGCACATTACAGGGTGGCATTGAATATATTTTGCGCGAGGCGCGCGCTGGAGATGCTGTTCTCACCATCGGCGCAGGCAGCGTGGGGCGCGTGACCGAGGAGCTTGCTGTTTTGCTCGGTTCGAGGGTTTCGATTTTCAATGAGGATTAGTGACAGCGTGTCGTCGCGGCTGAAAAATCTGGGCGCTGAAGTGCAGCATGGTATTTCGCTGAAGGAAAAGACTTCCCTGGGCATCGGCGGCACCACGGACGAAGTTCTGTTGCGGCGTTACGAATCGATTGCAGACGCGATGAGGTTACTTGCAGACGAAAGCATTCCGCACCGTTTCCTCGGGGGAGGCACAAACGTGCTGATCGCCGATGGCGAGCTGCCGTACGTGGTGCTGCATCTTCCCACGTCGCAACCCGGGATGAAGGTGGAAGGCAACGCAGCGTACGTGGATGCTGCGGCGGACCTTGGAGGAATGGTGACGTTTTGCGCCAAACACGATCTGGGTGGAATGGAAGGACTGATTGGCGTCCCCGGCAGCGTGGGCGGCGCTCTGCGAATGAACGCCGGAGCGTACGGCACTTCGATCGGCCCTTATGTTCGCGAGATTGAGTTGTACCGGGCGGCTTCCGGCAAGCTTGAAACGGTTCGCGGCGCGGATATTCGTTTTGATTACAGGCACACCTCCTTTGCTCCGGACGACGTAATGCTGCGAGTGAAGCTGGAATTGCCGTCGAGGCCGTTTAAGGAAATCCTTGCGGGCATCAAGGTGTGCAACGAGAAGCGCAGGGCGAGCCAGCCGTTGAATCAGAAGAGCGCGGGGTGCATTTTCAAGAATCCGCCCGGCGGCTCGGCAGGGCGGATGATTGACGATCTCGGCCTGAAAGGCCATCGCGTCGGCGACGCAATGGTGAGCGACCGGCATGCCAATTTTTTTGTGAATGCGGGAAGCGCGAGCTGCTCGGATATGCTGAGACTCATTGACGATGTTCGCGAGCGTGTTCGCGGCGCGTATGGCACGGAACTCGAGAACGAGGTGATCGTCTGGCAAAACTGAAGTCCATCGACGCCGAAACCTATCCTCCAGAAATCCTGGTGGACGAGGAGCCGAAGTATCTGCGGCGGCAGAAACCGCTCGAGATCAAGCGGCGGAAGTTTGGCCGGAAAGCCTGGAAAACGTATCTGCATGTGACCATGTGGGCGGCCGTGGGCGTCGCCGGCGCCTGGGCGGCCTACGATTTCAGCCACTTGTTGCTGACTTCTCCCGAAACAGCTCTTGTCCATCCGGAACAGATTGTTCTGGCCGGAAACCACTACATCGCACCAGCAAGCGTGCTCCGTATTTTTGCCTCGGACCGCGGCAGGAGCGTCCTCCGGATCCCGCTGGACGAGCGGCGACGCGAGATCGAGGCCCTCCCTTGGGTTGAGCGCGCAACTGTGCGGCGTGTATTGCCGAATCAGATCGCCGTCGAAATTGTGGAGCGGACTCCGGTCGCGTTTTTGCGTGAGGCCGGTGACATGGCTTTGATTGACGCGCATGGCGTGATTCTGCACCGGCCCATCAGCGGGAATTTCCATTTTCCCGTGGTAACCGGAATCCCTGATGGCATGCCGCTCGACAGCCGCGAAGTGCGGATGCAGCTTTTTTCCGGTTTCACGCAGCAGGTTGAATCGGTGCGCCCCGACGCGGTGGACCGCATTAGCGAGGTCGATCTTTCCGACGATCACGATTTGCGTGCCACACTCACTGGTTTCGAGCCTGTTGTCGCGACCAACGCGACGCCGGATTCGCAACCGCCGCTGCGCGTGGACGCCCCAGTGATCGTGCATTTTGGGGACAGCGATTTTGCCGGCAAATACCAAACGCTTGTCCAGGACTTTAACGATTGGCGCGCGGCGGCGGGCGCAATCGAATCGGTGGACCTGCGATTTAGCCGCGAGGCTGTGGTCAACCAGGACGCGGTTACCTTGGCCCAACAACGGCCGCCGAAATTGGCCGCGACGAGGTCGCGAAGACATTCGAGATAGGAGCAGCATTTGACCAAGAAAGAAAGGCACATCGTCGCGCTCGACATCGGAAGCACAAAGACGTGCGCCCTGGTGGGCGAGTTGGAAGA
>DATDMO010000368.1:0-4805 GCA_036518755.1 Candidatus Acidiferrales bacterium
GATGCGAGTTGCCGCCCGAGGCGTCGGCAACGTAGATATTCGGCTCGCCTCCCCGGGAGGAGGAGAAAGCGATGCGGGTTCCATCCGGAGACCATGTGGGTGACAGGTTCGTGGCGCCGAATCTGGGGAAAGAGACCGTGCGGCCCAGCTCCGTCGAGTACATCATGATGTCCCAACCGGACTTGTTCAGCGAGCTGAACGCGAGCCGCGATCCGTCAGGCGAAATGCGCGGTGAAAGCGAAATCGTGCCGAGGTGCGTCAGTTGGTGCTGGTTCGAGCCGTCGTAATCCATCTCCCAGATTTCTTTGTGCCCGCTGCGATCGCTCACGAAGTAGATCTTGCTTTCGCAAATACCGGCGACACCTCCACCCAGGCGGAAGATGATTTCGTTGGCGAACCGGTGCGCGATAAGGCGTGCGCCTTCCGTGGTCGCGCTATCGGTGTACTGCTTTCCAAGGACCTGTGGGGATGCCGTGTTCTTCACGTCATAAAGCCAGCCGTGGACCAGCACGTTGTTGGCGGTGACCCCAAGATCGCCAAAGGCGAGCATGGAAGCATTGGGCGGCGGCCCGTTCCATGCCTCAAACCGAACCTCGGAAGGATTGCCGGGGACCTGGAGCGGGTAGAAGCTCTTCGAAACCATGTCGAAGATGCCGGCATTGTCGAGATCGTTCCAGAGCGTATCGTTGAAGGCCTTCAGCAGATCCGCATTTTTCGGGTCTTGCGTCGTCGCCTTGAAATCGGAGGCGGCCAGACGCACCTTCTCGACGCCCAGTCCCGTGCCGGTGCGGATCCAATCCTGTGCGAAACAGGGCAGCGCGATGAAAAAGGCCAGCCCGAGCAGCAGCGCACACCGGAATATTTGCACAGGGCTACGAAACAGGTTGGAAACCATGTCACCCGCGAAGGTGCTGATCGGAAAATGGATCGTAGTGCGATAAGTAGATGACTTCAAGTGACTATAGGACATAGCTTGCGCCTGACTCCTCGTATCTGCCTAGTAACTTTAGGATTACCTCGTGTAATCAAACCAGAATTCTACCGTCACCTTGCTCCCGGAATATTCCGGCGGAAGCGGTCCGAAGGTGTCGATGCGCTGAATGGCCCTTACCGCCGATTGATCAAGGGATGGCACTCCACTGGACTGCTCGATCTGCACGTGGGTTGGCTGGCCCGAACGAGTGATGTCGAATACCAAGTACACGCGATTTGCCTTGTGAATACTCGGATCAATTTCGTACTTGAGCCAGTTCTCTGAAACCTTCTGCTGTACGACGCGCACATACCACGCGTAGGCGCTGCCAAAATCGCCGCCTCCACCCTGAAATCCAAAACCGCCCTTTGCGCCGTTCGCGCTGAAGGTCCCATAAGGCCCGCTGACCGGCCCACCCTGGCCGTACGGAATCTCGTTAGTCTCCGGTTCTGGCTCTGGCTTGGCCTTCGCCTTACTGGCGCTCACCACCGGCTTGGCTTTGGTCTTGGCGGCTTTGTCGGGAATCGGAATTGCGTCCGGCTCGTTCTGCTTTTCTTGCGGTTGCGATTTGGTCAGGCCTTTCGATTCGTTGGCCACCACGTTTTGGCTCTGGACAGGACTTGCCGGCAGCGGGACGGTGCTAACCAGCGAAACGCCGATTGCGTCTCCGCCTCCGCCGGCTCCCCACATATCGCCGCGACGCCCGGAATACATGCTAAGCAGGATGAGCAATGCGGTCAGACCGACGTGCAGCCCCACGGAAAGAGCCAAGGGTCGGCCCAGGTTTCCGTGTTCGAAAAAGATTTCAGCGTTTGCTTCCATTTTGATCGAGCGGCTGGGTCACGATGCTCACATTGGTGATGCCGGCTCCCTTGATCGCGTCCATGACGGTCGCGAAGGCTCCAAAAGGAACGTCTTCGTCTGCGCGGATGAATACCGACTGGTTCTGCGGGTCGCGGATTTTCTGGCGCAGCCTGGTCTTAATCTCGTTGATGTTGACGGGGTCGTTTCCGAGGAACACCCGCTGCTGCTTGTTGATGCTGATCACCATGCGCTCCTCGGTGATCTCTTTCACGGTGCGGGTTTTGGGAACGCTGACTTCGATCCCCGACTGCAGCACCGGCGCGGTTACCATGAAGATGATCAGCAGCACCAGCACCACGTCGACCAGAGGGGTGACGTTGATATCCGAGATGGAACTCTGAGTGCGCCCGTTGGAAGCCGTGAACGCCATCAGCGACGAACCCCCGCAGTTTCGGCTGCGGCCTGGGGAACCTGCATGCGCTCGATAGCGTTCATCATCTCCAGGGAGAAGTCGTCGCCGCGCGCCGCAAATTCCCGGATCGAGCTGCCAATCAGGTTGTAGGCGATCACCGCGGGAATAGCGGCTACCAGGCCAAAGGCGGTCGTGATGAGCGCTTCCGAGATGCCAGGAGCGACCGCGCGCAAGGTGGCCGCGCCCGCCGTGCCCAGTCCGTGGAACGCATCAATAATGCCCCAGACGGTTCCAAATAAGCCCACAAACGGCGTGACCGCGCCCGTGATCGCCAGCCAGGGCACGTTCCGCTCAAAGCGCGTCAGCCCTTCTGAGTTGGCAATCTGCATGGCGCGTTGGACCGCGAGCGGGTTGCGTCCACCTTGGCGCTTGAATTCCTCAAATCCGTTCTCAAATACACCCACGAGTGGACTGGGCCGGAACTGGTCCGCAACAGCGGCGATGTCCTGGAGCCGTTGCGCCTTCCGGAAGGCGCGCACGAACCGCCCACTCTGCACGCGGGCCCGCCGCAGCAGGCTCCATTTGGAGAGGATGATAGCCCAGGAAAGCACGCTGAACATCAGAAGAAGCAGCAAGACGGTCTTGGCGACGAAGCCGGTTTGGTTAATGAGGTCAACAATTTCGCCGCCGACTGCGAAGGCCAACCAGTATGTATTCAACATTGTGGGTTATGAAGACGCGCGAGCGCCGGATGACCTCCAGAATGGGTTTCCTTGTAGGAACGTGCCATCATTATAGTCCTTGCACTGTGGGGCACAAACCCACAAGGCCGATGAACTTTTCCCGTAGAACCAATCTGGGTAACCGGCCCTGGTGACTGCGTTTCATGCTATGCTGCGCTCAACTTCCAATTTCCAGGACCACCGGTGCTAGTCGAACTGCGCCTCGAGAACTACGCGGTGATCGAGAACCTGGCGGTAGCGTTCGCCTCGGGCTTGAACCTGCTCACGGGCGAAACCGGCGCCGGCAAATCCGTTCTGATCGACGCCCTCAGCCTGCTTCTCGGCGAGAAGGCCTCTACGGACGTGATCCGTTCCGGTGCTGACCGGGCGGTAATTTCGGCGGTGTTTGAGATCGAAAGCGGCGCTACGAAGACCGTCGCCCGCATCCTCGAAGACAATGGACTCGATTCCGAATGCGATTCCGTCATCCTGCGCCGTGAAGTTGCCCCGGGCGGTAAGGGACGGGTCTTCATCAACAACCAGCCCGCCACGGTCGCGGTTCTGAAACAACTAGGACCGTATCTCGCCACCGTACATGCGCAGAATGAAACGCTGGCCGCCTTCGACGGTCCTGCGCGTCTTGCCCTTCTGGATGCATTCGCCGGATCGCAGACAGCCGCCGTGCAGGACGCCTTCAGCGCGTGGAAGGGAGTTCGAACCCGCATTGAAGAGCTTGAGCGCGACGAAAAAGATCGTCTGCGCCTGCTTGACCTGTGGACATATCAGAAGCGCGAAATCGAAGACGCCAAGCTTCAGCCGGGCGAGGACGAACGGCTAGAGAGCGAAAAGCTGGTCCTGGCGAACGCGGAGAAAATCTACAACGCCGCGCTGAATGCTTTTGACTTGCTCTATGAGGGGGATGCTTCGACGGCGGCATCTCTGCGCTCCGCGCGCAAGCAGGTGGAAGAGTTGGCCCGATACGAGCCGAAATTCCGCGAAGCATCAGCCGCGCTGGAATCAGCCCTCATCAGCGTTGAGGACGTGGGCGCAACTGTGCGTGATTTTGCCGGAGGCATTCACGCCTCGCCCGAGCACCTGGCCGAGGTGGAAGATCGCCTGGCAGTCCTCGACCTATTGAAGCGCAAATATGGTCCCACTCTGGCGGACGTCATCAACTTTGGCGCGGAAACGGCGCAAAAGCTTTCCGAGATGGAGAACAAGGACGAAGTGCTGCGCGGCTTGCGTGCGGAATTATCCAAGGCTGCGCAGGACTATCTGACTGCCGCCCGCGCGCTGTCCAAGAAGCGCTACGAGTTCGCGCGCAAGCTTGAAAAGCTGGTGGAAGCTGCGGTGCACGATCTTGCCATGACTGCGACTTTTCGCATCGAGGTGACCGGCTCCGACGATGAAGAGAACTGGTCGTCCTGCGGGTTTGACCAGGTCGTTTACATGATTTCGACCAATCCGGGCGAGCCGTTGCGGCGATTGGAGCATATTGCCTCCGGTGGCGAGCTCTCGCGCGTGATGCTCGCACTCAAAGCCAGCGTGGAGGCGACTGCTGGTGGCGGAGGCAAGAAGAAGGGCCCGGGCGTTCCGCGGACGCTGGTGTTCGACGAAATCGATACTGGCATTGGAGGCCGCGCGGCCGAAGCCGTCGGCAAGAAGCTCAAAGATCTGGCGCGCACCAACCAGGTGCTCTGCGTGACCCATCTACCCCAGATTGCCACCTTCGCCGACCACCACTACCGAATCGAAAAGAAGGAATCCGGCGGCCGAACCAAAACTTCCATTCGCAACATTACCGGCGACGAACGCACCGAAGAAGTGGCCCGCATGCTCAGCGGGGCCAAGGTGACCGAAAGCTCCCTGAAACATGCCGAGCAGATGATTAAGG